>NZ_JAGXKC010000012.1:0-101067 GCF_019091045.1 Stenotrophomonas sp. GbtcB23
GCTCGGGACGGCCATGCGCATCGGCCATGTCAGCCATGTCGTACGGATACATATCATCCGACGGCTCAAGATCGAGCACACCAGGATCACTGTAGCTCTCAGCCGTAAGCAGCATTGCGCGCCTATCCCCACCTCGTGCCGCTGCAAGGAGGTGGTACCGATGTTTGGCCACCATCCGAACGAACCTGTCGCTGCCCGCGGCGATCTCCGCGAAGCCTACGGGCTCGGCCGACCACTGACCACGCCGGCGCAGTTCCTGGCCGAAGCGGCGATCGTCCTCGTGTGACAGACCCGCATACGGCTCGACCAGGTAGGCGATCGCAAGGTGCGCAGAGGCTAAGCCCCGCGCTGCAGCCGCCTCCAACCCTTCGAGCAGCAAGGGGAACTCGCCGAGCATTGCATCAAACCCTTGCTGCATACGCCCCACAAGGTCGGTCGACACCCAGTCGGCAGCGACGGCGGGCCCCGGTTCCTCAGCCTCCTCCCAATCGTCTTCATCGCTTGCGAACGCGGCAATCAGCTCCTCCAAGCGCACCGGGGCGTAGCCGGATGCGCCGAGGAAGCTGACCAAGCCTTGGGCTGAGCGCTCAGCCTCATCCGGCGGCATCCCAAAGTGGAGACACCTCTGGATGACCCCGTACTCATCCGGCGTAAGGCCGGTATCGCGCCATGCCACATCGCACCACACGGCTTGATGATGGAACGCGGCATGGGTGGAAAATCCTGCAGCGGCCGCCAGCAATTCATGGATCTGGCTGCGGGTAAGTGACGCGGAGCCCTGCGCACGAAGGTGCGCATGGGCAAGAAACGCATATTGCTTGATGGTCATGACTGATCCTCGATGGCCAAGCCGATCCGGGTCAGGCGCACACGTTTAAGTCCCGGCAGCTGGCCAGAAGAAGAGTCGATCAGGGAGTACGGCCTGTTTTTGCTCGTGTGCAAGCAAGGCGGGCGCCGCGGCTAGTGTATGCCCTCTACTGCTCGGATTCCAAGGCCCCGCTTATCTGAGCTGGAGCCGACCTGCCCATGGTCCGATGCCGCTGGGGAGCCGCTGGAGAGCGATCATTGCAGGCCAAGTTTCGCAGCCTCGAAGTAGCGAGGTCGGCTGACGCGGTGATCTGGTCACGCAGATACGCGAACCGTTAGACCACGGAGCGGCCGGATGCGCGAAGGCGAGCATCCAGGGATTTGTGGATGCCCGCTTCTGGCCGTCAGCGACCCCCGCCCGCGAACGCGGCCAGCTCCTCCGCTTGACCCTCGGGGAAGGATTCCTTGAGCAGGTCGAGCAGCGCCGACACCCTTGAGCTGAGCAGCCGTCGCGACGGGTACAGCGCCCATATCTCGATGGGCGGCGCCTTCGCATCTCCCCACGACACCAATGCGCCCTCCCTGAGATCGTCGGCAACCAGTGAGAAGGGCAGCATCGCCGCGCCGGTGCCTGCACGAACGGCATCGCGCACCATGGTCAGTGCGCCCAAGCGCAGCACCGGATCCACCGCGATACGTATTTCGCCACGCGGCGTCACCAGGTCCCAGCCGGTGGCATCGCTGGAAGGCCGGAACACCGCAGGCGCCGTCTCGCCCATCGCGGGCACGGGCAGGTCCGGGTGCGCTACCGCCACCAGGCGGTCCCGGATCAGCACCCGCCCCACCAGCCGCTCATCCGGATCCGGATTGACCCTTATCACCAGGTCATAGCCTTCTTCCACCATGTCCACGGCGCGGTCTTCGGTGGTGACGTCTAGCCGCACCTGTGGGTAGCGCTTCACGAATTCGGCGGCAATCCTGCCCAGCGCCATCTGCGAAAACAGCATCGGTGCGCTTACGCGCAGCCGCCCACGGGGCGTGTCGCCGCCTGAGGCAATGGACGTGGCCGCTTCGCCCAGTTCGGTAAGCAGCGTCTCGGTGCGCTCGAACAGCGCCCGACCTTCCTCGGTGAGCTTCAACGTGTGCGAGCCACGCTCGAACAGCCGCACCCCCAGGCTGGCCTCCAGCTCACCCACGCGGCGCGAGAGTGTTGCCTTCGGGCGGTCCGCGGCGCGCGCGGCACGGCCAAACCCGCCGTGTCGCGCTACCAGGTTGAAGTCGGCCAAGGCCAGCAGGTCCATGTGTTCCACCAGCGAGACAGGTGGTCCAAGTATATCGGCTATCGGCCCGCACGCGGATCAACAATCATGAGGCCTCACCACCCACCCGGAGTACCCCATGACCATTCTTGTTACCGGCGCCACTGGCACCATCGGCCGTCAGGTCGTTCAGCACCTCATCCAGCGCGGCGCAAACGTTCGCGCACTGGTCCGCACCCCCGCCACCGCCAACCTGCCCGCCACCGTGGAACTGGTGCAGGGCGACATGCTGGACGTGGATGCCCTCCGCCAAGCGCTGAAGGGCGTCTCCACGCTATTCTTGCTCAACGCCGTGGTCGCCGACGAATTCACCCAGGCACTCATCACCCTCAACGTCGCCCGCGAGGCGGGGGTGAAGCGCGTGGTGTACCTGTCGGTGATCCACAGCGACCGCTACGTCAACGTGCCGCACTTCGCCGGCAAGTTGGGCGTGGAGCGCATGATCGAGCAGATGGGCTTCAGCGCCACGATCCTGCGCCCGGCCTATTTCATCGACAATGACCTGACCATCAAGGACGTGGTGCAGGGCTACGGTGTGTACCCCATGCCGATTGGCAGCAAGGGGCTGGCGATGATCGACACCCGCGACATCGCCGAGATTGCCGCCATCGAACTGCTCAGCCGCGAACAGGCGCCGGAAAACAGCGCGCTGACCCGACTCAACCTGGTGGGCCCGGAAGCGCTCACCGGAGAACAGGTGGCCGCCATCTGGAGCGATGTGCTGAACCGCCCGATCGCCTACGGCGGCGATGACACGGCCGCCTTCGAGCAGAACCTGCGCCAGTTCATGCCGGCGTGGATGGCCTACGACATGCGACAGATGGCAGAGCGATTCATAAGCGACGGCATGCTGCCGGGCGCGGGTGACGTGGAGCGGTTGATGCAGTTGCTGGGTCGGCCGCTGCGTACGTACGCAGCGTTTGCGGCGGAGCATGCGTCAGCGGGCTGAGGGCCGAGCCTGGGCAGCGGTTGAACAGCCAGCTCTTGGAGCCCTCGGCGTTCGCCTTCTGGATGCACGCGATGGTTGACAAGGTAGAACGATCGTTCTACCTTGGCGCCATGGATAAGACAACGACCGACACCCGACTGAAGATTCTGGACACAGCGGAGGCGCTGATTTACCAGAACGGAATACATGCCACCGGCATGGATCTGCTGGTGAAGACCTCAGGCGTTGCGCGCAAGAGCATTTACCGACACTTTGAAAACAAGGACCAGGTTGCCGCAGCCGCGTTGAACGCGCGGGACGTGCGCTGGCTCAATTGGTTCAGGCAGGAATGCGACAAGGCCGGCAGCCCGGAAGCGCGCATCCTGGGCATGTTCACGGTGCTCAAAGGCTGGTTCGAGTCCGAGGGCTATCGCGGCTGTGCCTTCATCAACACGGCAGGCGAGGTCGGCGATTCCCACGACCCGATCCGCAGGATCGCCAAGCACCACAAACAGAAGCTGCTCGATTACACGCTGGAGCTCACCGGGCAACTGAACATCGCGCAGCCGGCCGTTCTGGCGCGGCAGTTGCTGGTTCTGATGGAAGGCGCCATCACCGTATCGCGCGTGATGGGTGACTACGACGCCGCAGACACCGCAAGGGATGTTGCGCAGTTGTTGTTAAAGCAAGCCACGCGCTAACGCCGCAGTATCCGAAATCCCGCCGCAGTACCCCGTTCATCCATTTCCATTGGAGGCCCCACCGTGTCCGCAGAAGCACCCCGTCCCCCCCTTCCCCCGTTCACTCTCGAATCGGCGATCCAGAAGGTTCGCTTGGCAGAAGATGGCTGGAATTCCCGCGATGCCGACAAAGTGGCGCTTGCCTATTCGCTCGACACCCAGTGGCGAAACCGCGCCGAGTTCACCAACGGCCGCGAGGAAGCCCGGCAGTTTCTTGCCCGAAAGTGGAAGAAAGAGCTTGAGTACCGGCTGATCAAGGAGTTGTGGGCATTCACCGGCAACCGCATCGCCGTGCGCTACGCCTATGAATGGCGCGACGACTCTGGAAACTGGTTCCGCTCCTATGGAAACGAGAACTGGGAATTCGGCGCGGATGGTCTGATGGAGCGCCGCTTCTCGTGCATCAACGACATGCCCATCAAGGACAGCGAACGCAAGTTCCACTGGCCACTGGGGCGCCGCCCGGATGATCACCCGGGGCTGTCCGACCTGGGTATGTAAGCTGCGGAGCCGACGTGGAGAAGGCCCGCGGGCGTGAATGCGCCTGCGGGCTTTCCATGTCAGCGCCGGGGTGCTCCTTCGCTTCAGGGGTCGGGCTACGACTGCACTTCAGCGCGGAACGCGATCTCGATCAACTGTTCGGGGAAGGCGAGCGCTGAAACCCCGATGAGGTTGCTGGCCACTTGGGGAACAGGCTGGCCATACACGGCGGGCCTGACCTTGCCGCTGGCGGCGAACGCGGCCGGCACATCGATTGCGAAAAGGGCTGGCCCGACACGAAGATCGAATTGTTCACGCGCACGGCCTGCACGTAACCATAAGCCGATTCCCACGGCACGCCGAAGCTGGCCGTGTTGGCGGTTGGAGGTGCTCATTTCGTTTTCTTCCTACACGGGCGGGAGGGGCAAGCGATGTTCGTCGCAGGCCCAAATGCCGCGCCCCGGTACCCAAGCGCTGTCCATCAATGCCGCAGCGTCTGGTCATTTCGACTCAGTGCACATCGCCAACAGCGTGCGCGCATCAAGCCCCAAACGCGCCATCAATCGTATGCATCGCGCCAGTCACGAAGCTTGCCTCCGGCCCGGCCAGCCAGGCCACCATGCCCGCCACTTCCTCCGGGCGACCGTGACGCTTGATCGCCATGAAGCTGTGCATCAGATCCTTCATGGGGCCATCCTCGGGATTGGCATCCGTATCGATGGGCCCGGGCTGAACGATGTTGATCGTGATGCCGCGCGGTCCGAAGTCCCGTGCCAGGCCGCGTGCCAGCCCCTGCAACGCGGACTTGCTAACCGCGTAGGACGCCATGCCCGGCACCGGCATCCTGTCGCCGTTCACCGAGCCGATCACGATGATGCGACCGCCGTCGCCCATCGTGCGCGCCGCCTCGACCGAGGCGTGGTACGGCGCATGCACGTTGATGCGCAGCAGGCGATCCACGGCGTCGGGGTCCTGATCCAACGCATCGCCGAAGATCGCGATGCCCGAGTTCACCACCAGCACGTCCAGCGGACCGGTGTCGCGGACGCGTGCGATCACCGCGTCACGGTCCGCGCTGTCGGTCTTCTCGGCCGTCGCCCCGGTTTCCGCGGCCAGCGCATGCGCCGCATCGGGGGACCCGCTGTAGGTGAAGGTCACTGAAGCTCCGTCCGCCACGAAGCGCCGCACGATCGCCGCGCCGATGCCGCGGCTGCCGCCCAGTACCAGCACCTTCTTGTTCTGAAAAGCCATTGTTGGACACGCCTGAGTGAGTAATGTAGCATCCACTATATAAATGGCATTCGGCACCTGTCAAGGAATTTAATAGTGGTCGATACAAAAACATCCCGACCGCGCGGTCGGCCCCGGGCGTTCGACCCCGACGCTGCCGTGGCCACCGCGCAGCAGCTGTTCCATGCGCGCAGCTATGACGACGTCAGCGTGGCGGACATCACCGGCACCTTGGGGATCAATCCGCCCAGCTTCTACGCCGCCTTTGGCAGCAAGGCGGAGCTGTTTGGCCGGGTACTCGACCGGTATGCATGCGACGGGGCGATCCCGCTGCGGCAACTGCTGGATCCGGCCCGGCCCGTCATCGACTGCCTGGCCGCCGTGCTTGAGGAAGCTGCATGCCGATACGCCGGCAAGTCGGGCGCGTCCGGGTGCATGGTCATTGAAGGGGTGCAGTCCATCGACGAGGACGCCAAGCGGGCGGCCATGGTGTTCCTGGTCGGCGCTGAAGCGGCGATCCGTGACTTCGTCGCGGCGCGCCACCCGGAAGCCGCTGACCGGGTAATGGACTACATGACCACGGTGATGATGGGACTGTCCACGAATGCGCGCCGAGGGCATGACCATGCCCGGCTGCTGGAGTCCGCGCGACTGGCGGTTGGGGGGTTGGAGCGGGCAATGGCCGGCCCCGGGTAGTCGCCGCTGGTACTTGGCCAGGCATGTCATAGGGCCGCTTCGTGCGGCCCTTTTTCATGGGCCGAAATAACCTTCGGGGTCGATGGCGCCACGCCGCGAGGGCCTCCAAACTGCTGTTTTACTTAACGATTCACGGATGGCGCCCAGCCTCTGCAGGAAAAGCTAAAGATTGGTCCCCCTCTGCCGCTTATGTGATGCGCAGCACACTTTCATGTTTTCTAAACAATTGCGTCATCAGGGGACCAGGGAATGAACAAAGTATTCAAGGTGGTATGGAGCAAGGCCGTGGGTCAGTGGGTTGTGACCTCGGAATTCGGGGCGGGCGCAGGTAGCCGCACCCGCCGAAAGGCCAACCGGCTGACCACCGGCCCGCTGGCGGCCCTGAGCCTGATGACATCGCTGGCGCTGTACGGTCCCTCCGCGATGGCGGCGGTGGACATCACCAACATCGGGTTTGAAACCGGCACGCTGAGCGGCTGGACGTATTCCAAGACCGGCACCCAAGGCTCTACCAGCTATGGCAGCACCGGTGTCGGCGCTGCGGTGGTCACCGGCATGACCGATTTCGAGGCCGACAACGGCACCCATAGCTGGACGGTGACGCCCTTCGGCAACAACATGGCCTCATTGCAGGCCGGCGCCGGTTCGGACTCGTTCACTACGGCTGCAACCGCACTTGGGTTGGACGCTGCAAGCCGTGCGCTGGTTGCAAGCACGATGGCCGGCTCGCCCACGAATGCATCGTGGCTGTACCAGGACCTGACTCTCGCTGCAGGCGACTACTTCAGCATGGCGTGGCAGTACGTCTCGACCGACTACGAGCCGTTCAACGATGCCTCGCTGACCTCGCTGATCAACCTCGGCGACGCCTCGGTGTTCGCGACGGTGAACAACCAGAACGCGCAGTATGCGCTGCTGGGTGCCACCAACCTCGGCACGGGCAGCTATTCCACCGGGAGCTATGGTGCAACCGGCTGGCAGGTCGCAACGTACCAGGTCAGCACGGCCGGCACGTACCGCCTGGGGTTCATGTCATTGAATCTGCAGGACACGCAGCTGAGCCCCGTGCTGTTCGTCGACCAGGCGCCCGGCCTGACCTTCGACAAGGGCGTGCCCTTCGGTCCGGTCGCACCCAATCCGGGCAGCGGCGCGCCGACCACACCCACGACCCCGACGACCCCGACCGGCCCAATCATCATCGATGGCCCCAAGGGCACCGATGAGCTGGGCAACGAAGACGAAGCGTCGTTCGAGGGCGGTACGCTGGTGGTCGACAAGGACACCAACGTGGATGTCGACTTCAAGATCGACGACAAGCCCGGCACCATCGATCAGAACGGCCACGAGTCAACGTTCACCGGCAAGATCGACGACGCCACCAATGGCGTCCCTGGCTCGCTGATCGTAAAGAACAGCGGCAACGGCGGTTCGGTCACGCTGACCAACACCAACGGCTACACCGGTACCACCGAGGTCGACGAGAACGCCACGCTGGCATTGTCCGGCAATGGTTCCATCGACAAGTCGAAGAAGCTCGTGATCGACGGCACGCTGGACGTGACCCAGGCCGGTCCGGTCGTGAACATCACCTCGCTGGACGGCAAGGGCGATGTGGCGCTGGGCAACAACACGCTGTCCATCACCGATGCCAACGACGAGTTCGAAGGCACCATCGGCGGGCAGGGCGACGTCGCCATCAAGGGCGGCACGCAGGTGCTCTCTGGCACGAACACCTACGCTGGTGGCACCTCGGTCAGCAACAATGCCGTGCTGCAGGTAAGCAGTGATGAGAACCTGGGCGACGCCGCAGGCGGCCTGGCCTTCAATGGCGGCACGCTGCACACCACCGGCGACGTCAGCAGCGATCGCGATGTAGTCCTTGCGGGTAATGGCACGTTCGATACCGACGCCAACACCACGCTGACCAACAGCGGCGATGTGTCTGGTACCGGCGGCCTGATCAAGAACGGCGAAGGCGCCCTGGACCTGACCGGCACGGTCAGCCACAGCGGCGGCACCACCGTCAACGAAGGCGAGCTGACCCTCTCGGGCCAGAACACCTACACCGGCGGCACCACGCTCAACGGCGGCGTGCTCAACGTGAGCAGCGATGGCAACCTCGGCGATGCCGCAGGCGGCGTGACCTTCAACGGCGGCACGTTGCACACCACGGGTGATGTGCTCAGTGATCGTGACGTCGTCCTTGCGGGTAATGGCACGTTTGATACCGACACCAACACCACGCTGACCAACAGCGGCGATGTGTCCGGTACGGGCGGCCTGATCAAGAACGGCGAAGGCGGCCTGGAGCTGACCGGTACGGTGAGCCACAGCGGTGGCACCACCGTCAACGAAGGCGAGCTGATCCTGTCGGGCCAGAACACCTACACCGGCGGCACCACGCTCAACGGCGGCGTGCTCAACGTCAGCAGCGACGGCAACCTCGGCGATGCAACGGGCGGCCTGACCTTCAATGGCGGCACCCTGCACACCACTGGTGACGTCAACAGTGACCGCGACGTGGTCCTTGCCGGCGACGGCACCTTCACCACCGACGCCAACACCACGCTGACCAACAGCGGCGATGTGTCCGGCAATGGTGGCCTGATCAAGAACGGCGAAGGCGGCCTGGAGCTGATCGGTACGGTGAGCCACAGCGGCGGCACCACCGTCAACGAAGGCGAGTTGACCCTGTCGGGCCAGAACACCTACACCGGCGGCACCACGCTCAACGGCGGCGTGCTCAACATCAGCAGCGATGGCAACCTCGGCGATGCATCGGGTGGCCTGACCTTCAACGGCGGCACGCTGCAGGCATCCTCTTCGATGACCACCAGCCGGTCGATGGTGCTGGACAGCGTGGGCGCGCTGCGCAGCAGTGAAGGCAGCACCCTGACGGTCAACGGCCCGATCAGCGGCGGCGGCACCCTGGTGGCGAACGGCCAGGGCACGCTGGTGCTTGGCGCGGCCAACACCCACGCAGGCGGCACGCTGATCAGTGGCGGCACGGTCGTGCTGGCGCATGCTGGCGGGCTGGGTTCCGGCGCCGTGGCGATCAATGACGCGACCCTGCGCACGACGGTCGACACCCAGGTGACGCAGCCGCTGCTCGTGATGGGCGAGGCTAGCCTGGATGTGGCCTCGGGCACCACGACGCAGCTGACCGGCATGCTGGACGGTTCGCGCAGCACCGGCTGCTTCATCAAGAGTGGTGCGGGTCGCCTCAACATGGCAGGCACCGCGGTCCTGGCCAATGGCACGTGCGTCAACGAAGGCACCCTCAGTGCCAATGGCGTGCTGATGAGCAATGTGCAGGTGGAACGTGAGGGCACGGTGCGTGGCACGGGCACCATCGCCGGCAACATGCGCGTCGATGGCACGCTGGCCCCGGGTAACTCGCCGGGCACGCTGGCAGTGACGGGTACGGTCACGCTGACCGACGACGCCACGCTGCAGATCGATATCGACGGGTACGGCACCGGCGCCGGCGCGGGCAACTACTCGCGCCTGCTGGTGTCCGGCGCGGCCGGTCGCTTCGTCGCCAACGGCACCCTGCAGCCCCTGCTGCGCGGCATCAGTGGCAATGCGGGCAACACCTTCACCCCGAAGGTGGGCGACATGTTCCGCATCGTCAGTGGCGAGGGCGGCGTGACCGGCACCTTCGACCGGATCCTGCAGCCGACCGAGGGCCTGGCCGCCAGCACGCGTTTCCAGGTGTACTACACCACCGGCTTCGACATCGACCTGTACGTGACACCGACGGCCTACAGCGCTGACCTGGTCGGCAAGGTCAACGGCAACGGCCTGGCCACTGCCGCTGCACTGGATGCCTTGGTGGAAGCCAGCGACGCCGGCACCACCACCGCGGAGCAGACCGATCTGCTGCGCGCGGTATGGCAGCAGGATGCGGTGGCACTGCCGGTGCTGGTGACCGCCCTGACCGGTGAGAGCCACGCCAAGCTGGCCGCGCTGGCGCAGTCCAATGCGACCGCACTGGCCGACGACGTGACCCGTCGACTGGGCCAGGGTGTGCTGCTGGATGAATCCAGCACGCGTATCGACCAGCTGCTGTGGGCCAACATCGGCTACGGGGATCTGTCGGTGGACGCGGATGCCAGCGCCGACCGCTTCGATGCCCGCCAGCGTCGTGCCACGGCCGGTATCGACGTGTACCGCTCCTCCAACGTGGCGTGGGGTGCCGGCTTGGGCCGCACGACGTCGGAACTGGAGCGCAGCCCGCTGGACAACACGCTCGACAGCAACGCGTTCTTTGCCTATGGCGCCGCCAGGGCAGGTGCGGTGGTGCTGGACGGCATGCTGTCCTACTCGGCCGATCGCTGGGAAAGCCAGCGTCCGGACGCCCTGGGTACGGGTGGTCCGCTGTCCGGCAAGGCCTCGGGTACTACCCGCATGGCCAGTGCCGGCGTCAGCCTGCCCTTCACGGCGGCAGGCCTGAGCTGGCAGCCCTCACTGCGTGGCAACTGGCAGAAGGTTGAGCGCAATGCCTACCGCGAAGCGGGTGACTCGCTGGCGGCGCTGGACGTCGCACGCCTCCAGGCGGAAGGTAGCCGCGCCACGCTCGGCCTGTCGGTCGGCTCGCTGCTGAACGATCCGCTGGCGGCGCGCGGGACCTGGCAGTTCGGTCTGCAGGCGGGCATCAACCACGGCCAGGCCCGCCAGGCCACGGTGACTACCGCACTGGCCGGCGAGCGCGTGGACCTGTCTGCCGCCGAGGCGGGCAAGGCCTTCGGTCGGGCGCAACTGCAGGGCACCGTGCGCCTGGGAGCGTCGAGCTACCTGTACGGTGGCGTCAGCACCGAGCAGGGGTCGGGCGTGGAGAACAACAGCGTCAACGCGGGTATCCGCATCGCGCTGTGATGCCAGGCAGCGGGAGGGCCCAGCCCTCCCGCTGCGGCATGCAATCGAGGCCGCGCAGCCCATTGGGGTGCGCGGTCTTTTCAGTTGATGGGTGTCCTACTTCAATCGGCGATCCGGGTGATTCATCGGCGGCTTCTGTTGCTTGGTCGCAAACCGGTTGCCACGCCCCCGCGCGGAGGGCAACTTGCGGCGGCGATCACGTCGACCTGGAGCCGCGCATGACCCCCGTTGCCCTGTATTCGCCCGATCCGGCCCGCGGCTGGCTGCCTTGGGCCTGGTTGACGCCGATCCTGATGATCCTGTTCAACGCGGTGCCGGTGATCGCGCTGGACGGGTGGATGCAGTCGCAGCATTGGTCGACGCCGAGCGGCGATCCGATCGGCCTCGCTGGCTTGCATGCGCTGCTGTGGATCGGCTTCGCCCCGACGCTGGCGGCCGTGCTCGCCTGGGTACGCTTCGTCGAAGGGCGCTCGCTGGCGAGTATCGGGCTGACCGGTCCGTCGCCACTGAAAACCTTCCTGCACGGGCTAGCCGTTGGATTCGGCACGATCGCGCTGGTCGCAGTCGCGATCTGGATCGCTGGCGGCATGCAGGCCGCGGATTTGGGGCCGGCCTGGCGGTCGCCCGTCAGTCTGCTGCACATCGCTCTGCTGCTATTGGGATTCATGTTCCAGGCGAGCGTGGAGGAAGTCATCTTTCGCGGCTGGATGCTGTCGGTGGTGGCGCGCAAGACCAATGTCACGGTGGCAGTGCTGCTGGTATCGCTCGTTTTCTGCTTCCTGCATTTCAGTCCGCACCAGCCGCCCCGGGTCATGCTCGGCACGTTCCTGTTCTCGCTGTTCGCCTGCGCCTGGGCGCTGCGGACCGGCAATATCTGGGGCGTGATGGGCTGGCACGCGGGGTGGAACTGGTTGCTCGCGACCGGCTTCGAACTGCCCGTCACCGGCATGGACTCGCACTTGCCGGCCCTGCTGGTGGCGCTGCGCCCGTATGGTCCCGACGCTCTGACCGGTGGCGCGGAAGGACCAGAAGGCAGCTACCTGTGCAGCGTCTTCCTCGTCGCCGCGATCGCGTGGATCCAGTGGCGAAAGACGCGCGGAGCTCAGACCTTCTAGCCGCCCAGCAGGTAACGCCACTGCCCGGGGCACCGCCCCGCCCGGGCCCTTGATGGTCCGTCACGACCAACGGTCGTGACCTACCGGATGCGGGGTCAGCGGCTACGTCCATTCGGTGGCGTGCCAGTCCCGCGCGCTAGATCACTGCGATCTTGGCCTTGGCCAGCGCCTCGCGCACCATCCCGTCGTTGGCTTCCGTCACGGGCCGGGTCAGCTCCCAGTGGAACTTCACCCGGAACCCTGCCTTCACCGCGTCCTGCGCACTCCACAGCACGCAGTAATCGCGCGCCAACCCGCACACATGCACCTCGCGGATGCCACGCTCGTGCAGCCAGCCGGCAAGGCCGGTGGCCGGGCGGGTGCCGTCAGGCCCATGGTTCTCCCGGAATGCACTATAGGAGTCCACCTCACGGCGGGTGCCCTTGCGCAGGATCAGGTCGGCCACGGTCCAGTCCACGCCCGGGTGCAGCACGGCGCCCTCGCTGCCCTGCACACAGTGGTTCGGCCACAAGGTCTGCGGCTGCGCATGCAGCAGGATGGTCTCGAACGGGAGCTTGCCCGGATGCTGGCTGGCGAACGACGCGTGGTCGGCCGGGTGCCAGTCCTGGGTTGCCACCACCGTGCGGTAGCGGCGTTCTGCCAGAAGGTCGGCAATCGTCGCTACCAGCGCATCCCCTTCCTCGCAGGCCAGCGCGCCACCGGGCATGAAGTCCGGCTGCAGGTCGATTACCAGCAGGGCGACATCGGCGGGCAGGGCGGTCATGGAAGCTCCAGCGCAACGGGGGCAACCAGCGTGGCGGCCCCCCGCGCGTACGTCAATCGCCCTTGGGCGCGTCGTTGTCCTGGCCGTAATACAACAGCCCGATCTTGATCCGCTCACGGTTGTTCTCGCGCCGGTGGCGGTTGGCATCCCGCAGCGAGTACACGCAGCCGCAGTACTCCTGCTGGTAGAACTGCTCCCGCTTGCTGATCTCCACCATGCGCGCGGCGCCACCGCCCTTGCGCCAGTTGTAGTCCCAGTACTGGATACCGGGGTAATGGGCCGCCGCACGGTGGCCGCAGTCGTTGATCTGGTTCATGTCCTTCCAGCGCGAGATGCCCAGCGAGCTGCTGATCACCGGAAAGCCATGCTCATGCGCGTACAGCGCGGTGCGCACGAAGCGCATGTCGAAGCACATCGTGCAGCGGATGCCGCGTTCGGGTTCGTTCTCCATGCCACGGGCGCGGGCGAACCAGTTGTCGGTGTCGTAGTCGGCGTCGATGAAGGGCACGCCATGCTGTTCGGCGAAGCGGATGTTCTCCTGCTTGCGCAGCTCGTACTCGCGTGCCGGGTGGATGTTGGGGTTGTAGAAGAAGATTGTGTAGTCGATCCCGGAAGCGGTGATGGCCTCCATGACCTCGCCGGAGCAGGGCGCGCAACACGAATGCAGCAGCAGCTTGTCGTGGCCGCCGGGCAGAGTGAGGGTGGGGCGGATGAAATCGGTCATGCGGAAATCCATTGACCCCGCCGCCGGCAACGGCGGCAGCGGGGTCCTTGTGCAACGGTGGAAAGGTCAGGCGGCGTTGGCGTCGGCGGTTTCGGCGCGCAGCTGGTGGGCCGCCGCTACCAGCGCTTCCAGCGCAGCCCGCGTCTCCGGCCAGCCGCGGGTCTTGAGGCCGCAGTCCGGGTTCACCCAGATCTGCTCGGGGCGAAGCACCTCGGCGGCCTTGCGCAGCAGGGAGAGCATTTCCTCCTTGTCCGGCACGCGCGGGGAGTGGATGTCGTACACGCCCGGCCCGATTTCGTTGGGGTACTGGAAGCGCACGAAGGCATCCAGCAGTTCCATGCGCGAACGCGAGGTCTCGATGGAGATCACGTCGGCGTCCATTGCCGCCACCGAGTGGATGATGTCGTTGAACTCGGAGTAGCACATGTGGGTGTGGATCTGGGTGGCATCGCGCACGCCGCTGGCGCTGATCCGGAACGCTTCCACGGCCCAGTCCAGATACTCGCGCCACTGTGCCCGGCGCAGCGGCAGGCCTTCGCGGATGGCCGGCTCGTCGATCTGGATCACGCCGATGCCGGCCGCCTCCAGGTCCAGCACCTCATCGCGCAGCGCCAGCGCGATCTGCCGGCAGGTATCGGCGCGGGCCTGGTCATCGCGCACGAACGACCACTGCAGCACCGTCACCGGGCCGGTCAGCATGCCCTTCATCGGGCGGTCGGTGAGCGATTGCGCGTACTGCGACCAGCGCACGGTCATCGGCTGTGGGCGGGTCACGTCGCCGTAGATCACCGGCGGCTTCACGCAGCGCGAGCCGTAGCTCTGCACCCAGCCGTTCTTGGTGAAGGCAAAGCCCTCCAGCTGCTCGCCGAAGTACTCCACCATGTCGTTGCGCTCGAACTCCCCGTGCACCAGCACGTCCAGCCCGATCTGCTCCTGGATGCGCACGCAGTGCTCGGTCTGGCTGGCCAGGAACGCATCGTAGTCGGCGTCGGCCAGGGTGCCGGACTTGTTGCGGGCGCGGGCCTCACGCACTTCCAGCGTCTGCGGGAAGGAACCAATGGTGGTGGTGGGGAAGCGCGGCAGCTTCAGTGCGGCGGCCTGGGCCAGGTGGCGCTGTGGGTAGCGGCTGTGGCGCTGTGCATCGGCCGGGGTCAGTGCGGCCAGGCGCGCGGCCACGGCGGGGTTGTGCACCCGCGGCGAGCGCTTGCGGGAGGCGATGCGCTCGCGCGAGAGCTCAAGCGCGGCTTCGGCGCGGGCCGGCGCGTCGATCGCATCGGCCAGCACGCGCAGCTCTTCCAGCTTCTGCTTCGAGAACGCCAGCCAGCCACGCAGTTCATCGTCCAGCTTCTTCTCATGCGCCAGGTCCACCGGGCTGTGCAGCAGCGAACACGACGGTGACAGCCACAGGGAATCGCTGCCCAGCTGGCCGTGGGCATAGCGGGCCAGCACCAGCGCGTTGTCCAGGTGGGTACGCCAGATGTTGCGGCCGTTGACCAGGCCGGCCGAGAGCACGCGGCCGGCGGGCAGGGCCTTGATCACCGCATCCAGCTGTTCCGGTGCGCGCACCAGGTCCACGTGCAGGCCATCCACCGGCAGCGAGGCCGCCAGTTCCAGGTTGTCGTCCAATGCGCCGAAGTAGGTGGCCACCAGCACCTTGGGGCGGGCGGCGGTGGCCAGCACCGCATAGGCGTGTTCAAAGGCAGCGCGCGCCTCCGGGCTGAGGTCCTGCACCAGCGCCGGCTCATCCAGCTGCACCCACTGCGCGCCCGCGGCCTGCAGCTGGCCCAGCAGCTGCACGTACACCGGCAGCAGGGCGTTCAGCAGGTCCAGCGCCGGGCTGCCGTCGGTGGTCTTGGACAGCAGCAGGAAGGTCACCGGGCCGATCAGCACCGGGCGGGTTTCGATACCCAGTGCCTTGGCCTGGCGGTACTCGGCCAGCGGCTTGTCGCCGCGCAGCGCGAAGCCCTGGCCGGCCTGCAGTTCGGGCACCAGGTAGTGGTAGTTGGTGTCGAACCATTTGGTCATTTCCAGCGCGTGCAGGTCGAAGCCATCGCGCTGCAGTCCGCGTGCCATCGCGAAATAGCCGGCCAGCGGATCGGCATCGGCCAGCGCGCGGTAGCGGGCGGGAATGGCATCGAACAGGAAGGCGGCATCCAGCACCTGGTCGTACAGGCTGAAGTCGTTGCTGGGCGGCACATCCACCCCGGCATCGCGCTGCAGCTGCCAATGCGTGGTGCGCAGGGCGGTGGCGGTGTCCTGCAGCGCTTCGGCGCTGCTCTGGCCGGACCAGTACGCTTCCAGCGCGCGCTTGAGCTCGCGTTTGGCGCCGATGCGGGGGAAACCCAGGTTGGTAACAGTGGTCATGGAACGTGTCCTCATTGCAGTAGCGGCATTGAGGAACGAAGGAACTGCGCGGCACCCACGCCATTGCTGCCGTGTCCGCCCCGCCAGCGACCTTCGCCCCCGCGGGCGAACCGGATGCCGTGAAGCGGACGCACGGGGGCAGCGCCACGCAGAACGCATGGCGGCAGGCCCCGGCAACCTCCCCGCGGACGTTCCAGGTCGAAACAGAGGACGGTCGTGTCCTCCGGCCGGGGCCGGTATTCGGGCTGATGGACACGGGCACGGGGCCCACCTACTTCCTGCCGCTTCCCAGGCGCCAGGCCCAGTGCTGTTGGCAGGTTTCGTTTCCACTCACCGCTGCGGGGCAGCTCCGGAATGGGTGCGCAAGGCACCGTCACCGGATTCCCGTTTAAACCCATCCCTTCATCTGCATGAAGAGATGGATACCTTCGGCGAGCACAAGGTAGGCCGAGTTGCGGCGGCGGTCAAGGGGAGGGAGAGCTTCGCCTTACGTGGCGGGTTTGAACGGCTCGATACGGGCCAGCACGTCGGCCAATTCATCGCGCGCCTTTGCGGTGTCGTACGCCATCTGGAGATTCATCCACAGACCTTCGCTGGTGCCGAAGAAGCGCGCCAGCCGCAACGCGGTATCGGCGGTGATGCTGCGGCGCCCAGCGAGGATCTCGCTGATCCGCGTCTGATTGACCTCGATCGATTTGGCCAGCCGGTACTGGGTCAATCCGAACGGCGTGAGGAATTCTTCCTGCAGGATCTCGCCGGGATGCGGGTAAGGGATGGAGCGCATTAGGAGCGGTCCCAAAGATCGTTGAACAAAATACTACCGTCTGGCGGTAGTACGTCAAATCGAAAGAACCTATCGGTGCATCCGTCGAGGCACTTGCCGCGTATCTCTCCAGCAACCTCCCATGGAAACCGGCATGCGCCGCCTCTCTCTCAGCTCGGCTGGACTGCTTCTGCTGCTGTTCCCGTTGCTGGCATCTGCCCAGGCCGTGCAGCGGCAGGAAGGGCGCGCCTTCGCTGCGGATGGTGGGGCGTTGCTCTATCGCGAGACGCATTGGCTGCAGGGGCCACCCGAGGCGTTGTCGCGGCTGGTGCTGTACCGCTGCGCGGACGGCCGCCCCTTCGCGCGCAAGTGGATGACGCCGCAGGGCAGCCCGCAGACGCCGGATTTCGCGCTGGAGGACGGCCGCGACGGCTACCAGGAAGGCGTGCGCGGCAATGGCGCGGCTCGCACGGTCTATGTGCGGGCCACTTCGGATGCCACCCCGGTCAGCCGCGCGTTGGAGGTGCCCTCGGGCGCGGTGGTCGATGCCGGTTTCGACGCGGCCGTGCGCCGACATTGGGCAGACCTGCTCGAAGGGCAACCGGTGGCATTCCAGTTCCTGCTGCCCAGCCGCCAGCGGCTGGTGCCGTTGAAGCTGCAACGCACCGCAGCGCTCACCTGGAAAGGGCAGCCGGCGCAGCAGCTGCAGATGAAGCTCGATGCCTGGTTCGGCTTCGCGGTGCCGGCGGTAACCCTCATCTATGCCAGCGCCGACCAGCGCCTGCTGCAGTTCACCGGCACCGGCAACGTACGCGACCACAAGGGGCGCTACCCGCAGGTGCGCGTGGAGTTCCCCTCGCCGCCCGTAGCCGCCAGCGCGGCCGAGCTTGCCACGGCGCGGGGGCAAGCGTTGGTGAAGACATGCGACTCATGAATACCCTCTTGCAGCCGACCTCAGGAGCAACGACCATGCAGGCTTGCTACCTGCCGACACCGAGCCTGCGATGCCTGAGCTGGATGCTTCCGATACCGCCGCATCAACACGCCTGGACCGGCTTCTGGTCCAGGTGGCCGAGGGCGACCGCCAGGCATTCGAGTCCGTATACCAGCTGGCCTCGGGCCGGCTGTTCGCGATCTGCCTGCACACCCTGCGCGACCGCCGCGATGCGGAAGAGGTCCTGCAGGATGTCTTCACCACGGTCTGGCGCAAGGCCACGCAGTTCGATGCCACGCGGGCCTCGGCCATGACCTGGCTCTCGATGATGGCGCGCAACCGCGCGATCGACCGCCTGCGCTCGGCACCGCCGCGCCCGCTGGATGACCTGTCGGTGGCCGAAGAGATTCCCGATTTCGCGCCGCAGCCGGCGCAGGCGGCCGAGCATGCCTCCGACCGCGAGCGCCTGGATGATTGCCTGGATACCCTGGAACCGCGCCGCCGCTCGCTGATCCGCAGTGCGTTCCTGCACGGTGCCAGCTATGAAGAGCTGGCCCGCCGCATCGGTTCGCCGCTGGGTTCGGTGAAGAGCTGGATCCGGCGCGGGCTGGGCCAACTGCGGGTGTGCCTCGAACGATGAACATCCGCGACCTTCACGATATCCAGGACGACGGCCAGCCGCCGAGCGCCGACATCCTGGCCGGCGAATACGTGCTGGGCGTGCACGACGCCGCCGAGCGTCTCAAGATCGAACACCGCATCGCCACCGACCCGGGCTTTGCCCGGCTGGTCGAGCAGTGGCAGGTGCGGCTGGCCCCGCTGCTGGAAGAGCTCGGCAGCGAGGCGGTGCCGGCGCACCTGTGGCCGCGCATCCGCAGCGAGCTGGGCTGGCCGGCGGTGACCGCCGCGCCCAGGCTCTGGCAGCGCACCGGCTTCTGGCAGGGCATGACTGCCCTGGCGGCGGCACTGGCACTGGTGGCGGTGTTCAACCGCCAGCCGCTGCCCACCGCCCCGTCCACCCCGGTGGCCGTCGCGCCGGCGCCGACCCCGGCCGAACCGGAGCAGGCGACCAAGCCGGTCACCCCGCTGCTGCACGACGATGGCACGCCCGGCTGGCTGGCCTCGGTCGACAAGGCACAGGGCAAGGTGTTGATGGTGCCCGTCCCCGCACCGGCCGATTCGGCCGGCCGCGCACCGGAGCTGTGGCTGATTCCGGCCGGCGGTGCGCCGCGTTCTCTGGGCCTGGTGTCGATCAACCGCGCCCATACCGTGGCCGTGCCGGATGCATTGCGTGATGTCCTTGTGAACGGGTCGGTGCTGGCGATCACGCTGGAACCGTCGAGCGGCGCGCCGCAGGGCATTCCGACCGGTCCGGTCATCGCCAAGGGCGACATCGCCAACCTGTAACGGCCACCCCTTCCGGAATTATTTTTCGGAAGGGGTGCATCCAAACGCCGCCGGCCTGCGTATCTCCTGATGAACCGCTCAGGAGACGCGCGACATGCTGTCCCGTTCCACCCCCGACCAACCCGCCCGCGCCCCGCGCGGCCGCTGGGCCACCGTGCTGCGCTGGTTCGACACCGGCGCCGCCGCGCCGGCCGGCGGTGGGAGCGGCAACCGCGTGGACTGGCTGCGGGCGATTCCCTTCGTGGGCATGCACCTGGCCTGCCTGGCGGTGATCTGGGTGGGGGTGTCGTGGGTGGCGGTAGGCGTGGCGCTGGCGCTGTACGCGGTGCGCATGTTCGCCATCACCGCCTTCTACCACCGCTACTTCGCGCACCGCACCTTCCGCACCTCGCGCGTGGTGCAGTTCGTGTTCGCGCTGATCGGCGCGGCCAGCGTGCAGCGCGGCCCGCTGTGGTGGGCCGCGCACCACCGCAACCACCACCGCCACACCGAAACCGCTGCGGACCCGCATTCGCCCACCGTGCACGGTTTCTGGTGGAGCCACATGGGCTGGTTCCTCACCACCGAAGGCTTCCGCACCGACTGGGCGCGCATTCCGGACCTGGCGAAGTATCCGGAGCTGCGCTGGCTGGACCGTTTCGACACCCTGGTGCCGGTGGCACTGGCCGTTGCGCTGTACGGGCTTGGTGCATTGCTGGAACACGTCGCGCCGGGCCTGGGCACCAGCGGCGGGCAGATGCTGGTGTGGGGCTTCTTCATTTCCACGGTGGTGCTGTTCCACGCCACGGTGACGATCAATTCGCTGGCGCACCGCTTTGGCCGCCGCCGCTTCAACACCGGCGATGACAGCCGCAACAACCTGTGGCTGGCCCTGCTCACCTTCGGCGAGGGCTGGCACAACAACCACCATTTCTTCCCGGGCACGGTGCGCCAGGGCTTCTATTGGTGGGAAGTGGACATCACCTGGTACGGCCTGCGCGCGATGGCCGCGCTGGGCCTGGTGCGTGACCTCAAACCGGTGCCGGCCTGGGTGCTGGCCAAGGCGGAGCACTGACATGCGCATTGCCGTGATCGGATCGGGCATCGCGGGACTGGCCAGCGCCTGGTGGCTGAGCCAGCGCCATGAAGTGACGCTGTTCGAGGCCAACGACTACCTCGGCGGCCACACCCACACTCACAACGTGATGGTGGATGGCCGCGCGCAGGCGGTGGACACCGGCTTCATCGTGTTCAACCCGCAGCACTACCCGCTGCTGACCGCGCTGTTCGATGAGCTGCACGTGGCGTCGCAGCCCACCACCATGAGTTTTTCGGTGCACAGCGAACGCACTGGCCTGGAGTACAACGCCACCACGCTGGATACCCTGTTCTGCCAGCGCCGCAACCTGCTCTCGCCGCGCTTCTGGGGCATGCTGCGCGACCTGCGCCGCTTCTATCGCCAGGCGCCGGCGCTGCTGCACAGCGGGGAAGAGGGACCCTCACTGGGCGACTACCTGAAGCAGGGCCGCTACGGCGAGGCCTTCATCCAGGAGCACCTGCTGCCGATGGCCTCTGCGCTGTGGTCATCGCCGGTCCAGGCCTTGGCCGACTTCCCGGCGCGCTACCTGGTGCAGTTCATGGCCAACCACCAGATGCTGCAGATGACCGGCCGCCCGGCGTGGCGGGTGGTGCAGGGCGGTTCGGCGCGTTATGTGGACGCGATGCGGCGGCGCTGGCGGGTACGCGAGCGGCTGGAATGCCGGGTGCTGGGCGTGGAGCGGCAGGAGCACGGGGTGCGCGTGCTCACCGCCGATGGGCTGGAGGGCTTCGACCAGATGGTGCTGGCCTGCCACAGCGACCAGGCGCTGGCACTGTTGTCCGATGCCGATGCCACCGAACGCAGCGTGCTCGGCGCGATCCGCTACCAGCCCAACGAGGTGGTGCTGCATACCGATGCCAACCTGCTGCCACGCAACCGCAAGGCCTGGGCGGCATGGAACGCACACGTGCCGCGCGACCCGTTGGCGCCGTGCACGGTCAGCTACTGCATGAACCTGCTGCAGGGGATCGATACGCCTACGCCGCTGGTGGTGACGCTCAACCGTACCGACGCGATTGCGCCGGAGAAGATCCTGCGCCGGATGCAGTACGCCCACCCCGTGTACGACCACGCGATGGTGCGTGCACAAGGGCGCTGGGCCGAAGTGCAGGGGCGGCGCCGCACCTGGTTTGCCGGCGCTTACTGGGGCTGGGGCTTCCATGAAGATGGCATCCGCAGTGCGCGCCGGGTGGTGGAGGCGCTGCAATCGCTGGATGCCGAGGCGTACTGGCCGCTGTCGCAGGGCGTGCCGGCATGAGCGCGAGCGCGATCTACCGCGGCAGGATGCAGCACCGCCGGCATGCGCCGCAGCCGCACGCGTTCGACTACCCCATCGCGCAGCTGCTGATCGACCTGGACGAGCTGGACCACCTGTTCGATGGCCGCTGGTTCTGGTCGGTGAACCGCCGCAACCTGGCGGAGTTCCGCCGCAGCGATTACCTGGGCGACCCGGACCAGCCGCTGGCCGATGCCGTGCGCGGACGCATCACCCAGGCGCTGGGCCATGCACCGCCGGGTCCCGTGCGCATGCTCGCCCACCTGCGCCATGCCGGGCACATCTTCAACCCGGTCAGTTTCTACTACTGCTATGCCGCCGATGGCACCACGCTGGACTGCATCGTAGCCGAGATCACCAATACGCCCTGGCAGGAACGCCACGCCTACGTGCTGCCCGTGGCGCAGGCCGACGCGCACGGCCGCGCGCTGGCCTGGAACTTCGAGAAGCAGTTCCACGTCTCTCCGTTCCTGCCGATGGACTGCGAGTATCGCTGGCGCTTCACCGCGCCGGGCGATGACCTGCACGTGCACATGCAGGTGTGGCGCAACGGCGAGCGCCAGTTCGACGCCGACCTCGCCCTGCAGCGCCATCCCCTCACCGGCCCCGGCCTGGCCCGCGTGCTGCTGCGCCACCCGCTGATGACGGTGCAGGTGGTGGCGGCCATCCACTGGCAGGCGCTGCGGCTGTGGCTGAAACGCACGCCCGTCCACGACCACCCTTCCATTGCTGGAAAGCACCCATGAACGACATGACCCGACCGCTTGCCCTGCCTGAGCCCAGCACGCTGGAAGCGTTCCTGCGCCGCCGCCTGCTGGCCCAGCTGGCCCCGCTGCAGGGTGGCCGGCTGCAGCTGCGCGATGCACTGGGCGATGTCTCCATCGGTGACGCCGCTGCACCGCTGCAGGTGACAGTGTGGGTGGACAACCCGGCCTTCTACCGTGCGGTCGGCGCGCAGGGCAGCGTGGGTGCCGGTGAGGCCTACATCCGCGGCGAGTGGCGCTGCGACAACCTCGTTGGGCTGGTGCAGCTGCTGGTGCGCAACCGCGCGCTGCTCGATGGCATGGAGCGCGGCCCGGCGCGGGTGGGCGGCTGGCTGCTGCAGGGCTGGAACTGGCTGCGCCGCAACACCCGCGAAGGCAGCCGCCGCAACATCGCCGCGCACTACGACCTGGGCAATGCGTTCTTCTCGCTGTTCCTGTCCCGCGACCTGATGTACTCCTCGGCGCTGTATGCCGAGCCCGGTGACACGCTGGAAGTGGCCTCGCAGCGCAAGCTGGCGCGGATCTGCGAACAGCTTCAGCTCAAGCCGGGCGACCGCGTGGTCGAGATTGGCACCGGCTGGGGTGGTTTCGCGGTGTATGCCGCGCTTCACCATGGCTGCCACGTCACCACCACCACCATCTCCAGGGAGCAGTACGCGCTGGCCACCGAGCGGGTGGCCAGCGCGGGGCTGCAGGACAAGGTGACGGTGCTGCTGGAGGACTACCGCGACCTGGAGGGCCAGTACGACAAGCTGGTCTCCATCGAGATGATCGAGGCCATCGGCGCGCAGTACCTCGAGACCTACTTCGCCACGCTCACCCGGCTGCTCAAGCCGGAAGGCCTGGCGCTGCTGCAGGCCATCACCATCGAAGACGAACGCTACGAGCAGGCGCGGCGCAGCGTGGATTACATCAAGCGCTTCGTGTTTCCCGGCAGCTTCATTCCTTCGCTGCACGCGATCATGGCGGCCAAAACCTGCAGCAGCGACCTGCAGCTGATCGGCCAGCATGATTTCGGCCAGTCCTACGCGCTCACCCTGCGTGCCTGGCGCCTTCGCTTCCTGTCGCAGCTGCCGGCGGTGCGCGCGCAGGGCTTCGATGAGCGCTTCATCCGCCTGTGGGAGTTCTACCTGGCCTACTGCGAAGGCGGCTTCCTGGAACGCTCCATCGGCGTGTCGCAGCTGCTGCTGGCGCGCCCCGGGTACCGGCCGGCACCGCTCGAGGGTACCCACTGAGATGCGCCACTTCTGGGCCAACGTCATCGGCAACCAGCTGGTCTGGCTGTGCGCGGTGGTCGGCGCCGGGCAGGGGCTGCGCTGGCCGGCGCTGCTGGCCGCGGCTGTCTATGTGGCCAGCCAGCTCGCCATGTCCGCGCAGCCCAGCGTCGATGTCAGGCTGCTTGGGGTGGCCGTGTTGTGCGGGCTGGTCGTGGATGGTCTCGCGGGTGCAAGCGGGCAGGTGGTGTACGCCGCTGCCTGGCCCAATGCGTGGCTGGCGCCGGTGTGGATCCTCGCCCTGTGGGCCGCATTCGCGATGACCCTTACGGTTTCCCTGAAGGTGCTGCAGCGGAGGCTCTGGCTGGCCGCGCTGCTCGGCGTGATCGCGCCGCTGGCGTATCTCTCCGCCGCGCGCGGCTGGTCGGCGGTGGCGTTCCCGTCGCCGTCCTGGCAGGGCGTGGCCGTTCTTGCCCTGGGCTGGGCCATCGCACTGCCGCTGCTGGCCCTCTGCGCGCGCCACTGGCAGCGCGGGGCGGCGCCAGTGGCTACGAACACCAATGGAGCGCATGCATGATGAATCTTGGATGGGTCTGGCTGTATGCCGCACTGATCATGTGCTGGGGCTGGTGGTGGCAGCGCCGCCACCAGAATATCGGCGTGGTCGATGTGCTGTGGGCCAAGGGCGTGGGCGCCTCGGCACTGTTGCTGGCGTGGCTGGGCGATGGCGCAACCGCGCCGCGCATCGCGCTGGCGGTGCTGGGCGGGCTGTGGGGATCGCGGCTGGCCCTGCACCTGTGGAAGCGCGTGCGCAGCGAAGACGAGGATGGCCGGTACCAGCACCTGCGCCGGCACTGGAACGGCCACCAGGGCAAGATCTTCGGCTTCTTCCAGTTCCAGGCGTTGCTGATCGTGCTGTTCGCATTGCCATTCGTGGCGGTGTCTCAGAGCGCCGCGCTGTCGATGGGCTGGATCATTGCCGCCATCGCGATGTGGCTGCTCAGCGTGGGCGGCGAATCGCTGGCCGATCGCCAGCTGGCACGCTTCCGCGCCGACCCGGCCAACAAGGGTAAGACCTGCCGCAGCGGCCTGTGGCGCTACTCGCGCCACCCCAACTATTTCTTCGAATGGCTGCACTGGTTTACCTACGTGCTGCTGGCCGTGCACTCGCCGCTGTGGTGGTTGGCCTGGTCCGGACCCGTGGTGATGTACGTGTTCCTGCGCTGGGTGAGCGGCATTCCCTTCACCGAGGCGCAGGCGCTGCGCACCCGGGGTGAGGACTACCGCGACTACCAGCGCAGCACGCCTATGCTGTTTCCGTGGTTCCCCTCCCGCACTGCTTCGCCCCGCAAGGAGTCTTCACCGTGAATGTCGCCCGAGAATCGCTGCCGCTGCCCGACTACGCGCCCGGCCTGACCGGCCTGGCCGAACGCGGCCTGCTGCCCGATGCGCTGCTGCGGCTGGGCATCCGCCGCCAGTGCGAGGCGCGCCTGCGCGAGGAAAGCGCAGGTACCGTGGAAGAGCAGGCGCAGCGCTTCTCCGCGCGCATCGTGTCGCTGTCGCGCAGCCCACTGGCGCTGCACGTGGATGCGGCCAACCGCCAGCACTACGAGGTGCCCGCCGCGTTCTTCCAGGATTGCCTGGGTGCACGGCTCAAGTACAGCAGCTGCTACTACCCCACCGGCACGGAAACGCTCGATCAGGCCGAAGAGGCGATGCTGGCCCTATACGGCGAGCGCGCCGAGCTGGCCGACGGCCAGGACATCCTGGAGCTGGGCTGCGGCTGGGGCTCGCTGACGTTGTGGATGGCCGAGCGCTATCCCGCCTCGCGCATCACTGCCGTATCCAATTCCAACAGCCAGCGCGAGTACATCCTGGGCCAGTGCCGCATTCGTGGTCTCACCAACGTGACGGTGCTGACCCGCGATGTGAACGAGCTGATCCTGGAACCGGGCAGCTTCGACCGCTGCGTGTCGGTGGAGATGTTCGAACACGTGCGCAACTACGCCCGGTTGCTGCAGCGCATCCACCAGTGGCTGCGCCCGAACGGCAAGCTGTTCGTGCACATCTTCGTGCACCGCACGCTGATGTACCCGTTCGAGACCGAAGGCGATGACAACTGGATGGGGCGGCACTTCTTCACCGGCGGGCTGATGCCGGCCGCCGACACCCTGCTGCACTTCCCCCAGTACATGCAGCTGCAGCAGCGCTGGCTGCTGGATGGCACCCACTACGAACGCACCGCCAACCATTGGCTGGAGCGCCAGGACCAGAACCGCGACGCCGTGATGGCGGTGCTGCGCCAGGGCTACGGCGAGGCCGCCGCCGCACTGTGGTTCCAGCGCTGGCGCATGTTCTGGATGGCCTGCGCCGAGCTGTTCGGCTACCAGAAGGGCCAGCAGTGGATGGTGGCCCACTACCTGTTCGACCGCGCCTGACCCCTCATGAGGAAAACGCCATGAAGCTACGCCCACTGCTTCCCCTCCTCGCCGCCGGCATGTTGCTGGGCGGCTGCGGTGGCAATACCCGTCCCATTCCGCCGGTGGCCCACGTGGACGTGCCGCGCTTCATGGGCGACTGGTATGTGATTGCCCACATTCCCAGCCGGCCCGAGCGCGAAGCGTTCGACGCGGTGGAGTCCTACGCGCTTCGCCCGGACGGCCGCATCCAGACCACCTTCACCTACCGCAAGGGCAGCTTCGATGCGCCGGTGAAGACCATGCATCCGATCGGCACGGTCAAGGAAGGCACCAACGGTGCCGAGTGGGGCATGCAGTTCGTGTGGCCGATCAAGGCCGAGTACGTGATCGTGTACCTTGACGATGACTACCAGCAGACCATCGTCGGCCGCAGCAAGCGCGACTACATGTGGCTGATGGCGCGCACCCCGCAGATCTCCGAGCAGGACTACCAGGCGGCAATGACCCGGATTGCCGCGCTAGGCTATGACCTGTCGCAGGTGCGCCGGGTACCCCAGTCAGCCGCGACCAACCGCCCGAAGCCATAAGTGGGGCGCGGTTCTCAGGCCCTGAGAAGGCCTTGGGTGATACTGGAACCCAAGGCGGACAGAGGGCGGCGACATGGCGGACAAGTACTGCGATCTGGTCATGAAGGGCGGCATCACCAGTGGCATCGTGTACCCCAATGCGGTGCTGTCGCTGGCCCGCGAATACCGCTTCAAGAACATCGGCGGCACCTCGGCCGGGGCGATCGCCGCCGCCGTGGCTGCTGCCGCGGCGCTGGGCGACCGGCGCTGCCGGGCCGGTGAGCCGATGGGCCCGCAGGCCGGCTTTGCCGGGCTGGCCGATGTGTCCACCCAGTTGTCGCGGCGCGGCTTCATCTACAGCCTGTTCCAGCCGGCCTACGGCGCGCGTACCGCCTACCGGCTGCTGGTGATGCTCACCGGCAAGGCGAGCCTGCCGCGCAAGATCCTGTGCCTGCTGGCGGCGGTGTTCGCCATCGCGCCGCTGGAACTGCTGGCCGCGCTGGTGGCGCTGCTGGGCATCGGCTGGCTGGCCGCAGGGGTGGAGGGCATGTGGGCCACGCTGCTGCCGTCGCTGCTGTGCGCGTATGGGGCGGGGGTACTGGCGTCCGCGCTGCGGGTGGCGCGGGTGGCGCGGCGCAACCTGCTGGGGCTGTGTTCGGGCGCCACCCAGAGCGGTGCCGACAAACCTGCGCTGACCGACTGGCTGCACACTCAGCTGCAGGCCTTGGCCGGCAAGCCGCTGGACCAGCCGCTGACCTTCGCCGACCTGCATGACGCCCCGCGTTACAGCGGCGAGCCGGAGGGCGCGCACGCGGTCAGCCTGCAGATGATCACCACCTGTGTATCGCACACCGAGCCGCGCACGCTGCCGTTCAGCGCCTCGCAGTTCTGGTTCCGGCGCGACCAGTTCGAACAGCTGTTCCCGGCCAGCGTGGTGACGTGGCTGCTCGCCCGCGCGGGCGCGCCGCATCACGTGGACGGTGTGGACTACTACCGCCTGCCCGAAGGCGAGCAGCTGCCGGTACTGGTGGCCACGCGCATGAGCCTGAGCTTCCCGCTGCTGATCAGCGCGGTGCCGCTGCACGAACCGGCGCGGCGGGAGCGGCGCTGCGAACCGATGGCCGATGTCGCCCCCACGCACGGCGATCGCAACGTGGCCGACAGCACCGAAGGCTTGACCAGTGGCGGCCACGGCAGCGGCCCGGCGATCACCGCGTTCCGGGTGTGCTGGTTCTCCGATGGAGGCATCAGCAGCAACTTCCCCATCCACCTTTTCGACGCCGCGCTGCCGCGCTGGCCCACCTTCGGCATCAACCTGGTGTACCCGCACACCGCCGAACCGCTGCGCGCCGCGCCAGACTCGCCCGACGCGATCAACGCCGCCGTGTTCCTGCCCACCGAAAACCGGCATGGCTGGCAACGCAGCTACCAGTCCATCGCGCGGCCGCTGGCGGCGGCGGAGATGTCCGGCTTCCTGTTCTCCATCGTTTCCACCATGCAGAACTGGCGTGACGTGCTGCAGGCACGCGCGCCGGGCTACCGCGACCGCATCGTGCACGTCACCCTGCAGGGCGACGAAGGCGGCATGAACCTGGACATGCCGCAGGCCGTGCTCAGCCGCATTGCCGCCAAGGGCAGTGTGGCGGGCGAGCGCTTCTGTGATTTCTCGTTCGCCAATCATTATTGGATCCGCTGGCGGAACCTGGCGTCGGCGTATCAGCGCTACACGGTGGAGGTGGCGCGTACCGATGACCCCGCGCAGCGCGTGAGCGCCTGGCAGGACGCCTACGAATCGGTGGCGCAGGGGGCGCCACCGCCGCCCTCCTACCGGTTCAGTTCGGAAGAGAAACGCCGCGAATCGCAGCTGCTGTGGCGCTTGATGGTCGAACAGGGCCAGACCTGGGAAGACCTCGGCCCCGACCTCACCGACGGCGCCCCGCGCCCGTTGCCACAGATGAAGGTGACGCCCAGCTATTGACCGCAATGCGGTCAATAGCGGTAGCGCCGGCCGTTGGCCGGCCCTCATGAACGTTGCGGCATCCCGAGGGCCGGCCAACGGCCGGCGCTACCGGGACCCGGTCACGCGCGCCCCGGCAGCTGCGCGAACGCGCGCTGCATGCAGTCCTCGCGCGGGCACACCCGGCAACCCGGGCCGATGGATACCGAATTGCCCGGGCTCTGGATATCCAGCCCGCGCGAGTAGATCAGCCGCTCGGCGTGCTGCAGGTCGCACCCCAGCGCGACCGCGAACGTCTTGCGCGGCCGGCCATGACCAATCGGGCCACTGCTGACCTGCCGCGCCAGCCAGAAGTGGCGGCGCCCGTCGGGCATGCGCGCGGTCTGGGTCAGCACCCGCCCGGGCTGGTTGAAGGCCTCGTACACGATCCACAGCGGGCATGAGCCGCCCACCTGCGAGAAGTGGAAATCGGTGGCTGAGTGCCGCTTGGACACGTTGCCGGCGCGGTCCACCCGGATGAAGAAGAACGGCAGCCCGGGCGCACTGCGCCGGGCCAGCGTGCTCAACCGGTGGCACACCGCTTCAAATCCCACCCCGAAGCGATGCGCCAGCGCATCGATGTCGTAGGCGCTGTGCTCGGCCGCACGCAGGAACTGCGCATACGGCATCACCAGCGCGCCGGCGAAGTAGTTGGACATGCCGATCCGCGCCTGCGCGATCTGTTCCGGTTCGCGGAAGCCCGCGCGCGCGATCACCGCATCGATCTGCGCCGCATAGCCAAGCAACGCCAGCTCCGCGGCCATCTGGAACGCCTGCTGGCCCGGTTCCAGGTAATCGGGCAGCCACAGCGTGCGGCTGCCGCCGTCGTACACGCGCTTCTCGCGCCCGGCCTGCAGCGGCCCCACTTCCACCAGCACGCCGTGGCGGTCGGCCAGCAGCTGGCGCAGGCGCGGCGCCACGTGCCCGGCCACCAGCCCCCATTCGCCGAACAGCTGCTCGGCCAGGTCGTCCAGTTCGGGAATGTGGTTGTGCATGCGGTTGAAGAAGTCCCGCACCTGGTCGCCGGCCGGCAGCGAATGCCCGGCCTGCGGGTCGCCCAGCTGGAACTCCAGCGCGGCGGCGTGTTCGCGCAGCAGCAGGTGGCGGCGGTGCAGGTCGAGCAGGGCCCGGCTGATCTGCGGCAGGTTGCCGGCCATGGCGCGCAGCTCGGTGCCGCTGACCTCATCCAGGCCCAGGTCGCGCAGCGTCTCGCCCAACGCTTCCTGCAGCGCGCCGGGTTCATCCACGTCGAACAGGTCGGTAACGTCGCCCAACACCTCGCGCAGCTTGCCCTGCACGGCCGGGGTCAGCGGGCGCTTGTTGCGCTCGATCTGGTTCAGGTAGCTGGCCGACAGCCCCAGCGCCCGTGCGAGGTCGGCCTGGCTGTAGCCGCGCTGCTCGCGCAGCTTGAGCAGGCGCAGGCCGATCTGGCGATGAGGGAGCTGGCTATTCACAGAATTAACAGAAATCGTAGCGGGCGTTGGCCAGATTAAGCGCAGACAGCCCGGAAATCGATAGGTCGCCTGTGAATAATGCCAATCACCTTTCGCACCCCGCCGGTATTGCCATGACTGTTGCAGCGCCCCGTATCCGCATGTTGATCGATGGCCAGTTCGTCGAATCGGCCAGCTCGCACTGGCAGAACGTGGTCAACCCGGCCACCCAGGACGTCCTGGCCCAGGTGCCGTTCGCCACCGTGGGCGAAGTGGACGCCGCCGTGGCCTCGGCCAAGGAAGCCTTCAAGACCTGGCGCAAGACCCCCATCGGCACCCGCGCGCGCATCTTCCTGAAGTACCAGCAGCTGATCCGCGAGCACATGAGCGAACTGGCCCACATCCTCAGCGCCGAGCAGGGCAAGACCGTACCGGACGCCGAAGGCGATGTGTTCCGCGGCCTGGAAGTGGTCGAGCACGCTGCCGCCATCGGCAACCTGCAGCTGGGCGAGCTGGCCAACAACGTGGCCAATGGCGTGGACACCTACACCCTGCTGCAGCCGCTTGGCGTGTGCGCCGGCATCACCCCGTTCAACTTCCCGGCGATGATCCCGCTGTGGATGTTCCCGATGGCCATTGCCACCGGCAACACCTTCATCCTCAAGCCGTCCGAACAGGACCCGATGGTGACCATGCGCCTGGTCGAACTGGCGCTGGAAGCGGGCATCCCCAAGGGCGTGCTCAACGTCGTGCACGGCGGCGAAGAAGTGGTCAACGCGATCTGCGACCACCCGGACATCAAGGCCGTGTCCTTCGTGGGCTCCACCCGCGTCGGCACCCACGTGTACAACCGCGCCTCGCTGGCCGGCAAGCGCGTGCAGTGCATGATGGGCGCCAAGAACCACGCCGTGGTGCTGCCGGACGCCAACAAGGAACAGAGCCTCAACGCCATGGTCGGTGCCGCCTTCGGCGCGGCCGGGCAGCGCTGCATGGCCGCCTCCACCCTGGTGCTGGTCGGTGAAGCGCGCGAGTGGGTGCCGGACCTGGTGGCCAAGGCCAAGACCCTCAAGGTCAGCGCCGGCAGCGTGGCCGGTACGGATGTGGGCCCGGTGATTTCCTGCGCCGCCCGCGAGCGCGTCGAAGCGCTGATCGCCTCGGGCGTGGAGCAGGGCGCCAAGCTGGTGCTCGACGGCCGCAACCCACAGGTGGACGGTTTTGAGAAGGGCAACTTCGTGGGCCCGACCATCTTCGACGGCGTCAAGCCGGGCATGCGCGTGTACGACGAAGAAATCTTCGGGCCGGTGCTGGTCATCCTCGAAGCGGAAACGCTGGATGACGCCATCGAGCTGATCAACAGCAACCCCAACGGCAACGGCACCGCGCTGTTCACCCAGTCCGGCGCGGCGGCCCGTCGCTTCCAGGAAGAAATCGACGTCGGCCAGGTGGGCATCAACGTGCCGATCCCGGTGCCGGTGCCGCTGTTCTCGTTCACCGGTTCGCGTGCCTCCAAGCTCGGCGACCTGGGCCCGTATGGCAAGCAGGTGGTGATGTTCTACACCCAGACCAAGACCATCACCGCGCGCTGGTTCGACGACGAGACCCTGGGTCACGGCGTCAACACCACCATCAGCCTGAAGTAAGCGCCTGCAAGGCACGGAGTGTTCATGAGCAACTCGATGACGACGGAACTCGAAGAAGCGCAGCAGGCCTATAGAGAAGCCGCGCGTGATTTCGCCCAGGCCGAACTGGCGCCGCACGCCGCGCGATGGGATGCGGAGGGCATCTTTCCGCGCGAGGCGATCGCCAAGGCAGGGGAACTCGGGTTCTGTGGCTTGTACATGGATCCTGAAGTCGGTGGAAGCGGCCTGAGCCGTCTGGACGCCGCCGTCGTCATCGAGGAGCTCGCCAATGTGGATCCGTCCACGGCGGCCTATATCAGCATCCACAACATGGCCTCCTGGATGGTCAGCAGCTGGGGCCAGGAAGCACTGCGCGCCGAGTGGGGCCAGGCGCTGTCTTCGGGCAGCAAGCTGGCCTCGTACTGCCTGACCGAACCGGGTGCAGGGTCGGACGCGGCCTCGCTGAAGACCAGTGCCGTGCGTGATGGCGACCATTACGTGCTCAATGGCGCCAAGGCCTTCATCTCCGGCGCTGGTGCCACCGAGCTGCTGGTGGTGATGGCGCGTACCGGCGGTCCCGGTGCCAGTGGTATCAGCGCGCTGGCCGTGCCGGCCGACCTGCCCGGCATCAGCTACGGCCGCAAGGAAGAGAAGATGGGCTGGAACAGCCAGCCCACCCGTGGCATCACGTTCGAAAACGTGCGCGTGCCGGTGGGCAACCTGCTGGGTGAAGAGGGCAGTGGCTTCAAGCTGGCCATGAAGGGCCTGGACGGCGGCCGCATCAACATCGCCGCCTGCTCGCTGGGCGCCGCGCAGGGCGCACTGGACGCCGCGCGCCGCTACATGGGCGAGCGCCGCCAGTTCGGCAAGCCGCTGGCCGATTTCCAGGCGCTGCAGTTCAAGCTGGCCGACATGGTCACCCAGCTGGTGGCCGCGCGGCAGATGGTGCACACCGCCGCGCGCAAGCTCGACGCCGGTGCCAGCGATGCCAACGTGTGGTGCGCGATGGCCAAGCGCTTCGCCACCGACGCCGGTTTCCAGGTCTGCAATGACGCGCTGCAGATCCACGGTGGCTACGGCTATATTCGTGAATACCCGATCGAACGCCTGCTGCGCGACAGCCGCGTTCATCAGATCCTGGAGGGCACCAACGAGATCATGCGTGTGATCGTGGCCCGCCACTTGCTCAACACCGATGAGGAACTGCGATGATGGATTGGCGCAAGCAGGAACACGTGGGCCTGAAGGTCGAGGCCGACGGCCACACCGCCGTGGTGACCCTGGACAACCCTCCGGCGCATACGTGGACCGTGCACAGCCTGTCGGCGCTGCGCGATCTGATCGGTGCGCTCAACGCTGACACCAGCATCTACGCGCTGGTGATCACCGGTGGCGGCGAGAAGTTCTTCTCCGCCGGCGCCGATCTCAAGCAGTTCGCCTCCGGCGACAAGGCGCTGGCCCGTGAGGCTGCGCGTCGCTTCGGCGAAGCCTTTGAAGCACTGTCCGGTTTCCGTGGCGTTTCGATTGCCGCCATCAACGGCTACGCCATGGGCGGCGGGCTGGAATGCGCGCTTGCCTGCGACCTGCGCGTCATCGAAGAATACGCCCAGGTTGCGCTGCCGGAGGCCACTGTCGGCCTGCTGCCGTGCGCCGGCGGCACCCAGAACCTGCCCCGCCTGGTCGGCGAGGGCTGGGCCAAGCGGATGATCCTGCTGGGCGAGCGCATCGACGCCGATACCGCCGTGCGGATTGGCCTGGCCGAAGAAAAAGTTGGCAAGGGCGAAGCCAAGGCGCTTGCCATCGAGTGGGCGAACAAGGCCGGCAAGCAGAGCCCGTCCAGCGTGGCGGCCTGCAAGACGCTGGTCCAGGCCACCCGCAGTGGCATCAGCCACGCTTCGGCCCTGGTCGCCGAGCGCGAGGCCTTCGTCGACCTGTTCGACCGCGCCGACCAGGGCGAGGGCGTCAACGCCTTCCTGGAAAAGCGCGCACCGCAGTGGAAGAACGCATGACCACGCCCGAGGCCAGCGTGGAGGCGCCGGTGCTGTTCGAGGAGCGCACCGCCGCCAACGGCACCCGCATCGGCATTGCCACGCTCAACGCCCCGCGCACCCTCAATGGCTTCTCGCTGCCAATGGCGCACCTGCTGCACGAGCGCCTTGGCGCCTGGGCCGCCGATGACGGCATCGCGCTGGTGGTGCTGCAGGGCGCGGGCGAGAAGGCGTTCTGCGCCGGGGGCGACCTGCACAGCCTGTACCAGAGCATGCGCGCCTACCGCGATGCCGGCGCGGACGATGTGCGCGACAACCACTACGCCTCCGAGTTCTTCGACGTGGAGTACCGCGTCGACTACGCCATCCATACCTACGTCAAGCCGATCCTGTGCTGGGGCCACGGCATCGTCATGGGCGGCGGTATCGGGCTGATGTCCGGTGCCAGCCACCGCGTGGTGAGCGAGCGCTCCAAGCTGGCGTTCCCGGAAATCACCGTGGGCCTGTTCCCGGACGTGGGTGGCAGCTGGCTGCTGCCGCGCGTACCGGGCAAGGCCGGCCTGTTCCTGGCCCTGACCGGCGCGCCGCTCAATGCCGGCGACGCCATCTATGCCGGCATGGCCGATATCCATATCGCCGAGGCCCAGCGCGCCGATGTATTCAACGCGCTGGCCGACGTGCACTGGAATGCGGACGCCAAGCGCAACCACGAACAGCTCAGCACCCTGTTGCAGCAGCACGCCAGCGATGCCGCGACCGGTCCGCTGCTGCGCAACGCCGCGTTGATCGACACGCTGTGCGAGGGTAGCGATGTGCCTGCGGTGGTGAACGCCATTGCCGCGTTGCAGACCGACGACCCGTGGCTGCAGACCGCGCAGGCCACGCTCGCCGCCGGTGCCCCCGGTTCGGCACGCCTGGCCTGGGAACTGCAGAAGCGCACCGCCGGTGCGTCGCTGGCCGACGTCTATCGCCTGGAGTACATAGCCGCGCTGCACTGCGCCGCCCACGGCGATTTCGCCGAAGGCATCCGCGCGCTGCTGATCGACAAGGACCGCACCCCGCACTGGCAGCCGCAGACGCTGGCTGAGGCCACGGTGGGCTGGGCCGACACCTTCTTTGCTTCGCCGTGGGACGCCGCCACGCATCCGCTGGCCGACCTCGGCGCCACTGTTCCTGAAAGGAGCCACGCATGAGCCGTATTGCATTCATCGGGTTGGGCAACATGGGCGGCCCGATGGCCGCCAACCTGGCCAAGGCCGGCCACGCCGTGCGCGTGTTCGATCTGGTGCCGGCCGCCGTGCAGGCCGCCGTCGACGCCGGTGCCACCGCCGCCAGCTCCGCCCTGGACACGCTGACCGACGCCGAAGTCGTCATCTCGATGCTGCCGGCCAGCCGCCACGTCGAAGGCGTGTACCTGGGCGACGATGGCCTGCTGGCCGACATCCCCGGCGGCGCGCTGGTGATCGACTGCAGCACGATCGCGCCCGCCACCGCGCGCAAGGTGTCCGAAGCGGCGGCCGCACGCGGCCTGCAGATGCTCGATGCCCCGGTCTCCGGCGGCACCGCCGGTGCCCAGGCCGGCACCCTCACCTTCATCGTCGGCGGCGAAAGCGATGCGCTCGAACGCGCGCGCCCGCTGCTGCAGGCCATGGGCAAGAACATCTTCCACGTGGGTGCCAGCGGTGCCGGCCAGGTGGCCAAGCTGTGCAACAACATGGCGCTGGGCGTGATCATGGCCGTGACCGGCGAATCGATCGCCCTGGGCGTAGCCCATGGCCTGGACCCGAAAGTGTTGTCGCAGATGATGGCGGTCAGCACCGGCCGCAGCTGGGCCACCGAAGTCTGCAACCCGTGGCCGGGCGTGCTGGAAAATGCGCCGGCGTCGCGCGGCTACAGCGGCGGCTTCGGCAGCGATTTGATGCTCAAGGACATGGGCCTGGCCGTGGAAGCGGCGATGAGCGTGGGCGCCTCGATCCCGCTGGGCGAACTGGCCCGCAACCTGTACTCGATGAACCATCAGGCAGGCCGAGGCAAGCTGGATTTCTCCAGCGTCGTACAGCTGGTAACCCCGGAAAAATAACGGGAACAACGAATGCATCCCGGAAACGGGATCCACCGCGGTGGGATGGGCGGATGCACGGTCAACGCGACCGGCATCCGCCCATTTTTTTCGTCACGACCAACGGCCATGACCCACCGACGTGTTGACCAAGGTAGGTGCCGACCGTTGGTCGGCACGCTTCCTCAGACCACCGTCAGCGTCACATCGATGTTGCCGCGGGTGGCATTCGAATACGGGCACACGATGTGCGCCTTCTGCACCAGCTCTTCCACCTGCTCACGCGGCAGGCCCGGCACGCTGATCTGCAGTTCCACTTCGATACCGAAGCCGGTAGGAATCTGGCCGATGCCAACGTTGCCGGTGATGCTGGTCTCGGCGGGCAGCGCGACCTTGGCCTGCCCAGCCACGTACTTCAGCGCGCCCAGGAAGCAGGCCGAATAGCCGGCAGCAAACAGCTGCTCCGGGTTGGTGCCCGGGCCGCCGGCGCCGCCCAGCTCGCGCGGGGTGGACAGCTGCACGTCCAGCACGTTGTCCGACGAGGTGGCGTGGCCTTCGCGGCCGCCGGTGGCGGTGGCGTGTGCGGTGTAGAGAACCTTTTCAATCGACATGGGAATGCTCCTGGCTGTGAATGGGGTGGACCGGTTGGTGAGGTGTACTGTGCGCCTCCAGGGCGGACGTGTGGCAACATAAGGTCCAGAAAACTTGATCTGGAGTCCGAGATGGTCGACCGACTGCAATCCCTGCTCGGCCGCTTTGCGGTCAATGCCGAAGTCTTCCATGCCGGCGCGTTGTGCGGCATCAACGACCTGGCCGCCGACGGCGAGCGCGGCCAGCTGCACCTGATCCGCGACGGCCAGGTGCGCGTCGAGCATGCCGACGGCAGCGTCATCGAGATCGCCGAGCCCAGCGTGCTGGTATATCCACGCCCGCTCGCGCACCGCTTTGTCACCGACCCGGATACCGGCGCCGACTTCGCCTGCGCCCACCTGCAGTTCGAGGGTGGCGGCAACAACCCGGTGTCCGCCGCACTGCCGCCGGTGATCTGTCTGCCGCTCGCCGAACTGTATGGTGGTCAGCCGATCCTCTCGGTGCTGTTTGAAGAAGCCTTCGCCCAGCGCTGCGGCCGCCAGGCCCTGCTCGACCGGCTGTTCGAAGTGGTGATGATCCAGATCCTGCGCGCGCTGATGGAAAGCGGCCAGCTGCGCGTCGGCCTGCTCGCCGGCATGGCACACCCGCGCCTGCGCCACGCGCTGGTGGCCATGCACGAAGAACCCGCGCAGGAATGGACCCTCGAATCGCTCGCCCAGCGTGCCGGCATGTCGCGCAGCGCGTTTGCCGACAGCTTCCGCGACACCATCGGCAGCACCCCCGGCCACTACCTGCAGGGCTGGCGCACGCGCCTGGTGCAACAGGCGCTGCGCAAGGGCCAACCGCTCAAACGCATCGCGGTGGATGTCGGCTACGGCAGTGAAGCGGCGCTGTCGCGCGCGTTCAAGTCGCAGACCGGGCAATCGCCGCGGCAGTGGAAGCAGGGCGTGCACACTACCTGACGTTGAGGGGATCATCGCCCTTGCGGTAGGAGTAGCCAACCATTTCCCAACGTCCGCCGTGGCCCGTCGATGGTTCAGTCCAGCGATAACTCCACGTCTGCGTGGTTCCGTCTGGAAGGGTGTTTTCCACGTTGTACTCTTCGCCCTGTGAACCCTTCTCCGGCAAGCCGCCGGGAGGCGCGGAGGTTTCCGAGCTCGACCGACGTGTACGAGTAAACTTCTTGACCTGCTCAACAGTTACCCGTCCGTTGCGTCCGATTGGGCTTCGGTCGGGAGAATGCGCGGCAACCCAGTCAAGCACCCTGAGGCCTTCCGCTTCATGTGCTTCCCACGACTGGTTGACGACAACAATGGTCGGCGACCGGGTGTCCGCATGCGCTGAAGAGGCAGGCGTGCCGGCGATGAAAACCGCCAGGGCCGCCGCAGCAAGGGTTGGAATTCCATTCTTCATTGATCAAGGTCCTTTCGTCTACGCGCAACGGAACACCCGCTGCGCGCGCCGCCGTCAGGCGGGCTGCGAGAACCGTAATTCACTGCGTCTTTCAAGCCCAATGCAACGTTTAGATCGGCAGTGCGCTTTGATTCAATGAAACCTATCGTGATGAATGTTCCGTTACACGCGTCACAAGCAGACTCATCAGATCGTCCATTCGCGATCAGTAGTAAACATGATCGTCAGCCATCGGTCGGTCGATTCCTCGCCCAACGCTTCACCAATCTCGTCGCGCAGCTGGTCCCATTCGACCAGTGGGCGCGGCGGGTCGTTCGCCGGCACCACGAAGAACAGTTCGATCTGATCGCCACGCCCCACCTTGGCCACGTAGCTGCGGTGTTCAATGAACCCGTGCTTGGCGACGATGCCGCGTGCAACCTCGTCAACATGCGCCTGCAGGTCCAGCGGGGTGATCAGCAGGATGTCCGACAGCGCCTGCCGCACGGTGCCAAGTGGCGCGACCACGACGAACAGGCACACCACCAGCAGGATGGCCGGATCAATGTAGGGCACCAGCCACGCCCACTCCGTGCCGCGCAGCAGCCAGCCGCCGACGAAGGCGACCAGGTAGGCGGCCGACATGCTCGCGGCCACGACCCAGTTCTTCGCGTCGAGCGCAATGAACTCCGAGCCGATCGAGCGGTTGGCGCGGCGCACGAACAGCGCCAGGCCGCTTTCGATGATGATGGAAATCACCGCGAACACGATTGCAGGCCCCAGCGCGATCTCGCGCCCACCGGACATCAATGCGTCCACCGCATTGACCGCTGCATACAAGGCCGCGCCAATCATCAGCGTGCCGCTGACACCGAGCACGATGGGTTCCAGGTGCCAGAACCCCATGGTGAAGCGCTGGTTCAAGCGGGACTGCAACGCATCCACGTTGGTGGACATGCTGATCAACCGCACCACCAACAGCGACAGCCAGGTCATCACCACATCGATCAGGCCATAGATGCCGTCAAAGATGATCAACGACGAATTGGCATAAAGCCCGGAGGCAACGGCAATGGCCGCTACACCGAAAGAGGCGGCGATCGACAGGCGCAGCACCCCCTGTTCGGTGGTGCTGTCGAAGGTGGAAGGGTGCAGGAAACGCATAGGTGTGATTTTGGCAACGAATACCAGTCCGTCGAGGGTACCGTGCGTGGGTGACGCTGACGAAGGCAGTGGCACGACGCCGGTAGGGTTGGTCGCCAGACAACTGCCGATACGAATGATCGGCGCGGTGACGCATGACCTTCAACGAAGCAAGCGCGCCCTTGCCAGAAAGGTCATGCGCTAAAGGGCAGATCACCGTTATCGGCGGTTGTCTGACGACCAACCCTACCAAGGCCTCCTCCCGTGGGGGGCAATCCTCTGGGCTGGGGGCATCCACACCTTCGACACTCGTTCCGGCCCCACGGGCAGCATTCATCCCGCACAGGTAAACTATTGATCGCGCTGGCAAAGCCAGCGATCTCCGCCTGCCCAGATTCCCATGACCCAGCCTGCCACCCCTGCAGACCGCTACGCCGCTTCCCTGCGCCTGTCCGTCGCCCCCATGATGGATTGGACGGACCGTCATTGCCGCGTGTTCCACCGGCTGCTGGCCCCGGGTGCGCGGCTGTACACGGAAATGGTGCACGCCAACGCCGTGATCCACGGCGACCGCGAGCGCCTGCTGGGCTTCGATGGCAGCGAACAGCCGCTGGCCCTGCAGCTGGGCGGCAGCGATCCAGCCCTGCTCGCGCAGGCCGCGCAGATCGCCCAGGACTGGGGCTACGACGAGGTCAACCTCAACTGCGGCTGCCCCTCCGACCGGGTCCAGGCCGGCCGCTTCGGCGCCTGCCTGATGCGCGAGCCCACCTTGGTGGCCGAGTGCGTGGCGGCCATGGCCGGCGCGGTGAACATCCCGGTCACGGTGAAGTGCCGGTTGGGCGTGGATGACGACAACGACTACGAAAGCTTCCTGAACTTCGTCGATCAATCCGCCAACGCCGGCAGTGCGATGTTCATCGTGCACGCCCGCAACGCTTGGCTGAAGGGTCTGTCGCCGAAGGAAAACCGCGAAGTGCCACCGCTACGCTATGACTGGGCGCACCGGCTCAAGGCCGACCGCCCGCAGCTGCAGATCGTGCTCAACGGCGGCCTGGCCACGGTGGAGGCTGCCCAGGCCCAGCTGCCCGCGCTGGACGGGGTGATGCTGGGCCGCGCGGCCTACCACGACCCCTACGTGCTGCATCAGCTGGAGGCTGCGCAGACCGGTGCTGCACTGCAGCCGCGCGAGGCGCTGCTGCGCGCCATGCGCCCCTATATCGAGGCCCAGCTGGCCGGTGGGCTGGCGCTGAAGCACATCACCCGCCACCTGCTGGGCCTGTTCCACGGGCAGCCAGGGGGCCGCGCCTTCCGCCAGGTGTTGAGCGAGGGCGCGCACCGCCCCGGTGCCGATTGGAGCCTGATCGAGCAGGCCCTGACCATCACCCGCGACCAGGCAGAACGCGTCGCAGCGTGAACCGCGTCTCAGACCGCGCTTGACATCGGGCGACAAGTAGCCGTCAATGTTCACCTAGATGAACAAAGCGATGCGGCGGTCAGAAAAGTTCAGACCGGATTCACTGCGTAAAACCAAGAATTTGCAAAAGATTCGTAAAGTGCCGGCCCAGGCTGGCGGCTGCCGATTCACAACTTTTGAACGTTTTGACGCGCTCCGCTAGGATCAGACCTGATGTCATCCGTAACCCGCCACCGCCGTCTTGCCGTTGCCGCCCTGCTGGCGAGCGGTGCCGTTGCTGCCATTGGCAGTGCCGGCGCCCAGGCGCCCCAGCCGGATCCGGCCCGGGCCGAGATGGTGCGGGCCTCGCGTGGTGCCCCGCCGGAACGCTCCCTGTCCGACGCCGTGCGCCGGGTCCAGCGGACCACCGGTGGACACATCCTCGGCGCCGAACGGGTGCCCTTCGATGGCCGGGACATCAACCGGGTGAAATACATGGATGACAGGGGGCGCGTCCGCTACATGGACGATCCGGCCCAGCCGCGTTCACAGCCCCGCACGCCGCGTTCGGATATGTCATCACTACGCGGCGATAACCCCTGAACGGGGATAGTTGTCCGCAGTCATCTGTTAGCCACTGGCCCCAGGCCACACCCAGGACACTAGGGAGAGTTCATGCGTATCCTTCTGGTCGAAGACGAAGCCCCGCTGCGGGAAACCCTTGCAGCCCGGCTCAAGCGCGAAGGCTTTGCCGTCGATGCCGCACAGGACGGTGAGGAAGGTCTGTACATGGGCCGCGAAGTGCCGTTCGACGTCGGCATCATCGATCTGGGTCTGCCCAAGATGTCGGGCATGGAACTGATCAAGGCGCTGCGCGACGAGGGCAAGAAGTTCCCCGTGCTGATCCTTACCGCCCGCTCGAGCTGGCAGGACAAGGTCGAAGGGCTCAAGCAGGGCGCCGACGATTACCTCGTCAAGCCGTTCCACGTCGAAGAGCTGCTGGCACGCGTCAACGCGCTGCTGCGCCGCGCGGCGGGCTGGAGCAAGCCGACGCTCGAATGCGGTCCGGTTGCGCTGGATCTTGCCGCGCAGACCGTCAGCGTTGCCGGCAGCAACGTGGACCTCACCAGCTACGAGTACAAGGTGCTGGAATACCTGATGATGCATGCCGGTGAACTGGTCTCCAAGGCCGACCTCACCGAACACATCTATCAGCAGGATTTCGACCGCGACTCGAACGTGCTGGAAGTGTTCATCGGCCGCCTGCGCAAGAAGCTGGATCCGGACGGCGAACTCAAGCCGATCGAAACCGTGCGTGGCCGCGGCTACCGCTTCGCGATTCCGCGCAACGAGGGCTGAGCCGTTAGTCCGGCGATGGGATGATGTCAGGCCGTCTGTGGTTCTTTAAACGCTGGCGGCCGCGCTCCCTGCAGGCACGGCAGCTGCTGGCCGCCAGTGTGAGCCTGCTCGCCTTCCTGGCGATTGCAGGCTACGCACTGGATGCCGCGTTCGCCGATACGGCGCGCGCCAACCTGCGCGAGCGCCTGAAAAACTATGCCACCGCCTACGCGGCCGGCATCGACTTCACCCGCGACCGCTCGCTGTACATCCGCGAGCAACCGCCGGATCCGCGTTTCGACGTGCCTGGTAGCGGCCTGTACCTGCAGGTCGTCATGCCCGACGGCAAGGGCAACTCCATGTCCGCCGAAGGCCCGATGCTGCCCACCGTGGGCGGCAAGCTGCTGGCCCCGCGCCAGGAAGTCTTCGAAGGCCCGCTGCCGATGATCCAGATCGACGGCAGCCAGGGCTCGGTGTACCGCTATGGCCTGGGCCTGGTGTGGGATGCCGATGCCGACCCTGCCACCGAATTTCCGTACACCATCTACGTGATGGAAGACTCGCGTGCGCTCGGTGCGCAGCTGCGCGTGTTCCGCGGCCGGGTGTGGTTCTGGATGGGCGGCGCGGGGCTGATCCTGCTGCTGTTGCAGACCGTCATCCTGCAATGGAGCCTGCGCCCGATGCGGCGGGTGATCACCGAGCTGACCAAGGTGCAGCGCGGCGAAACCGAGCGCATGAGCGAACGCCACCCGCGTGAGCTGGAACCGCTCACCGACAGCATCAACGCCTTCATCGAAAGCGAGCGCGAGAACCTCGAGCGCCAGCGCAACACCCTGGCCGACCTGGCGCACAGCCTGAAAACGCCGTTGGCGGTGCTGCGCACGCAGCTCGACAGTGGTGCGGCGGACCAGGACCTGCGCCAGGAATTCGATGTGCAGCTGCGCCGCATGAACAACCTGGTGTCCTACCAGCTGGCGCGCGCGGCATCGTCGGGCCACAAGCTGTTCTCGGCGCCGCTGCCGATCGAGTCCAACGCCGAGGAAATCGTGCGCGGGCTGGAGAAGGTGTACGCCTCCAAGGGCGTGCTGTGCGAATTCGACATCGACGACGGTGCGCGCTTCCATGGCGAGCCGGGCGACCTGCAGGAGCTGCTGGGCAACCTGCTGGAGAACGCCTTCAAGTGGGCCAACCGCCGCGTGCTGCTCACCGCCAAGCCGTTCAGCGCGCCGGGCATGCGTCGCGCCGGCCTGGTGCTGTCGGTTGACGATGATGGCCCGGGCATCGCCCCGGACGACATCGCCAAGGTGCTGCAGCGTGGCGTGCGCGGCGACGAGCGCGTGCAGGGCCACGGTATCGGCCTGTCGATCGTTCAGGACCTGATCAAGGATTATCGCGGCGAACTGCAGGTCAAGCGTTCGCCGGAACTGGGTGGCGCGCGGTTTGAAGTGAAGTTGCCGCCCGGGCCGTAAGTCCAGAGCGTACCGACCAACGGTCGGTACCTACCGCTGCGCTGTTTCCGGTAGGTACCGACTGTTAGTCGGTACGGAGCCCAACCGCAGGCGGCGCCCCATAAAACCGCCGCAAATGCCCGGCCACAACCGGCATCTCCGCTTCCAGCACATCCGGCGCCGAGAAGTAATACTCGGTCGCCACCGCAAAGAACTCATCCGGCGCTTCGGCCGCATACGGATCAATCACCGTCTCCACGCCGGCATCCACCTGCGCGCACAGCGCATCGAATGCCTGCTGGAAATCGGCGGCCCACTGCTGCTGCCACGCACGCGGCAGTGGCGGGGTGCCATCAAGCACGCCATCGAGCACATCGATGCGGTGCGCCATCTCATGCACCACCACGCACGCCCCTTCGTGTGGATGCTCCAGTTCGGCCTGCACGTCATGCCAGGACAGCAGCAGCGGCCCGTTGTGCGACACCTGGCCGATCGCTTCCTCTTCCCATTCGTGCAGCACCCCGTCTTCGTCCATCTCGCTCTGCGGCACGATGAAGCCCTCGGGGTACACCAGCACCTGCGACCAGCCGCGCAATCCCACCTCGCCCAGTTCCAGCAGCGGCAGGCAGCACAGCGCGGCAATCAGCACCGCGTCATCGTCACCCAGCTGCAGCCCGCCAATGGGGGTAATGGTCTTGTCGTGCAGGAATGCGGCGGACAGTACACGCAGGCGCTGCACACGTTCGGGCGGCAGGCCGCGCAGCCACGCGGTGCGCTGGCAGATGCGTTGCCAGGCGGAATCAGGAATCGGGCGCGGTGACGAGCGCAGCCAGCGCAACAACGACTGGATCAGCGGAACATGCCCGGCAGGAAGCTGTGCCATTTCGGCGCACGCAGGCGCGGCAACACATCGTCGTCGCCGCCACCGCCGGTGCTGCCTGGTGCGGTTGCGCTCGGCTTGACCGTGGTGGGCGCGGTGCTGGTCGGCGTGGTCGCCGGGGCCGCGCGCTCTTCAGCTGCCGAATATACGCAGCCACCCCGGCCCGAGCTGGTCAGCGCATCGGAAGCGTGCGCGGCCATCGGGGCCAACAGCAGGAGCAGGCAATGGGCGAACGGGCGCATCGTCAACATCCGGAAGGGCGAAGGGGGTCAATCTTCGATTCTAGCCCGATTCACTGTCTCAATTGGAAGCCCCCGGGCGGGCGCTGTCCGGCGCTTTCCCGCATACTTTTGCCGATCAACCGATGGAAGCTGCCGTGGACGACCGCCAACTGCTGGCCAAACTGGGCGCCGGGCGACTGTCCGGCGACGCGCTGGCCCGCGAGCTGGGCCAGACCCGTGCCGCAATTTGGAAGCGAATTCAAGGGCTTAGAGCGGCAGGCATCGAAATCGATGGCCGCGCCGGCGATGGCTACCAGCTGCAGCAGCACCTGGATCTGCTTGAAGCCGAGGCCATTACGACCCAGCTCCCCCCTGCGCTGAAGCCGCTGCTGGACACCCTCGAGGTGGCCTGGACCGTCGGTTCCACGAATACAGAATTGTTGCGGTGCAGCGCGCCGGAGCGCGGGGCCCGGGTGCTGCTGGCCGAACGCCAGACCGGCGGCCGTGGCCGTCGCGGCCGGGCCTGGGCCTCGCCGCTGGCCGCGCACGTGTACCTGTCGGTACTGCGCGGCTTCGCGGGCGGGCTGTCGCGGCTGGGCGGGCTGAGCCTGGTTGCGGGCGTTGCGGTGGCCGAGGCGCTGCGCGCGCATGGCGTCGCCAACGTGGGCCTGAAGTGGCCCAACGACATCGTGGTGGACGGGCAGAAGCTCGGCGGCCTGCTGGTCGAAGGCGGCGGCGAGTTCGCCGGCCCGGCGCGCGCGGTGATCGGGCTGGGCATCAATGTGCGCATGCCGGCCGCGTTCGCCACCGGAATCACCCAGCCGTGGACCGATCTGGCCGCGCTGCTGGGCAACGACATCGAACGCAACGCAGTGGTGGCCTGGCTGCTGGCGGCCCTGCTGCCGGCCCTGGAAGCGTTCGAGCGCGACGGCCTGGCCCCGTTCCTGCCGCGCTATGCCGCGCTGGACAGCCTGGCCGGACGCACGGTGCGGGTGGACGATGGTGGCGTGATGCATGAAGGGCAGGCGCTGGGGCTGGCCGACGATGGCGCGCTGCGGGTGCGTATCGACGGCAGCGAACGGGTGTTCCATGCCGGGGAAGTCAGCGTGAGGGCGCAATGAGCGATTGGTTGTTCGACCTGGGGAATTCGCGGTTCAAGTTCGCACCGCTGCAGGGCATCCGCGCGGGCGATGTGCAGGCCTGGCCGCATGGCGCCGAAGCGATGCCGGCCGATGCGCTGGCGCAGCTGCCCAGCGGTGACACCGCCTACGTGGCCAGCGTGGCCGCCGCGGCGCTCACCACCAGCATGCTCGAGGTGCTGCGCGCTCGTTTTACCCACGTTCGCGTGGCAACCACCGAAGCCAGCTGCGCCGGCGTGCGCATCGCCTATGCCGATCCGTCGAAGTTCGGGGTGGACCGTTATCTGGCGCTGATCGCCGCCGCCGAACGACACGAAGCCGTGGTCGTGGCCGGTGTCGGCACCGCGCTCACCATCGACCTGCTTGATGCCGATGGCCAGCATCACGGCGGCCGCATCGCTGCCTCGCCGACCACCATGCGCGAAGCCTTGCATGCACGCGCGGTGCAGCTGCCCGCACAGGGGGGCGACTACAGCGAGTTCGCCAACGACACCGCCGACGCCCTCGCGTCGGGGTGCGACGGCGCAGCCGTCGCGTTGATCGAACGCAGCGGCGTGCAGGCTGCCGCCGTGTTGGGCAGGGTGCCCGCGTTGCTGGTGCATGGCGGTGGGGCACCGGCGCTGATGCCGTTGCTGGGCGATGCACAGTTCCAACCGGCGCTGGTGCTCGATGGTCTCGCGCGCTGGGCGGTGCACCAGCCACCGGCGTCGCGGTAGGATCGGCGCATGCTTACCCGTGCCCTGATCGTCGTACTGGCAATCCTCAACGTAGGCGTTGCGCTGTGGTGGATGCTGCGCGGGGAACCCGTGCCGACGCCGCCCGCCACGCCCACCGGCGTAGCCCAGCTACAACTGCTTGACAGCCCCAGCGCACCCGCAGCCGCCGCACCTGCACCGGCCGCCGCAAGCGCGCAGCCCGCTGCCACCACCACGGCACTGACAGACACCACCCCGGCACCGCCCAAGCCCACCGCACCAGCCACGCCGGATCCGGCCGCACCCAACCCCGCGCCGACGGCTTCGGTAGCGCCGGCCGTTGGCCGGCCCACGGAAACCCCGCCGGCCCCCACACCCCGCGCCCCCCTCCAATGCATCAGCCTCGGCCCCTTCGCCGATCGCGACACCGCCATGGCCGCCCAGGGCAAGGCCGGCGAACTCGTTCAGCGTTCGCGCCTGCGTGAAGTCCCCAAATCGGGCGCCAGCAGCACCTACCGGGTGATGATGCCGGCCGCGGCCAGCCGCGAAGAGGCCCAGGCCACGGTCAAACGCATTGCCGCAGCGGGCATCAGCGATTACTACATCATGGCCCAGGGCGAAGACGCCAACGCCATCGCCCTGGGGCAGTACCGCAACCGCGAAGGCGCCGAGCGCCGCCTGGCCGCCCTGAGCGCGGCCGGCTTCAGCGCCCGCCTGGTCGGCGGCAGTGAAGGCAGCGCGCAGTGGTGGGTGGATGCGGCCCTGGCCGACAAGGCCAGCCCCGGCGCAGCCCGCCAGCGCAGTGGCGCGGCCCAGCAACGCTCGCTGGAATGCGCGGGCTTGCGCTAGAATCGCCCTCCGCGCCGGCAATGCCGTCGCCGTGCCTTTGCCGGCATAGCTCAGTTGGTAGAGCAACCGCCTTGTAAGCGGTAGGTCCCCAGTTCGAATCCGGGTGTCGGCACCATCTTCAGTTCGTCTCGGCGTACCGATACGACAGCAGCGATTTGACCAGGAACGTCACCTGCGTGGCCGAACGCGCGTCCACGCGCATCACCGGCAGGCGGTGGCCTGCGTCGAACAGCGCATTGCGGAATTCCGGAATCAACAGCGCCGGGTACTCATCGGTACGCGTCACGCCTACCGCCAGGCTCGCTTCCGGCGCGATGCGCGAGAACTCCTGCAGCAGCTCCACCGTGGAAGCAACCGGCTCCGGATGCCCGGCGCTCACCAGCACGATCACGCCCAGTGCGCCTTCGCACACCATCGGCCACATGAAGTCCAGGTAGCGCTGGCCCGGTACCCCGTACACGTGCAGCAGTTCGCCGTCGTCCAGTTCAATGGAGCTGTAATCGAGTGCGACGGTGGTTTCCACCTTGTCGCCCATCGCGTCTTCGCTCATCGGCATTTCGGTGATCACCGGCTCCACGTCGGAGATCGCACGCACCGCCGTGGTCTTGCCGGCGCCCATGCTGCCCACGAACACCAGCTTGTTGGCGGGCAGGCTCATGACGGGCTCCCCTGGAACAGGTTCAGGCCGAAGCGGCGCGCCACCCAGGAAAAGAAGCGCGAATCACCGGGCTGACGGCGGCGGGAAGTTGGGGGCACGGCAGGCTCCTGGGTCAGGGCGAGGCCACTGGCTACAGCAGCACAGAAGAGGGATTGCACCGTGTTGCGCGGCATCTGGCAAGCCGCCGCCAATGCAGTGGGCTGCCACGGGCGGGCATGCAGGCAGGCAATGGCCAGCAGCCAGGTGCTGGGCACATCATCCGGGTTGAGATCCGGCCAATGGCGCAGCTTCATCGGTGCATGCTCGGCAGGTGCCGGCAGCAGCAGGGGGCGATGGCGGGCGATGCAGAAATACAGCGCCTCGAACGAGTAGCGATTCGGCAACCGGTACGCGTACTGGTGCTGGAACGTCGGCGCATCGATCACACTGCCCGACCAGGCCACGTCATCCAGTTGTGCCACCAGCTCCGACAGCGTCGTGGTGGGCGGCAGCGCGATGCTGCGCGTGGCGGTATCCACCAGCACGGTGATCGCACCCCGCTGCAGCAGGTGCAGGTCCGAACCGGTGGACGAAGCCAACTGCAGCAGCAGTGGCACACCGTCGCCGGGACGGTCCACGCTGGGCGCGGCCTGCAGCAGGCTGGACAGCTGTTCGTTGATGTCGCGCACGGTGGCGCCATGTGGCAGCCGCCCCGGGGCGGGATCGGCATAACGGCGCGCGATCGACAGCGTGGGTACGTTGGCCGCATGCGCCTCACTGAGCGCGCGCGCGGCATCGGCGTGATCCAGGCCGATGACCAGCAGGTCGCAGGCATCACCGGACCACGGCTGCAGCACCACCTCCATGCGCTCGGCGAGCAGCATCGAACTGGCCAGTTTCAGGCGTGTGTGATGCAGCACGTCCAGCCCGATGGCGGCAATGCGGAAAGAACGGGTGGGGGTATTCATGGGGGTGTACCGCGCAACCGAAGCGACCACCGCGACGCGCCCGGTCAGGGGCACGGCGCGGCGGCAGTGCCTGCGATCAGCTGAAGTCCAGGGTCTTCTCGAAGGCCTTCAGTTCATGGCGCGACATGGCCAGGTTGGCCTTGCTGCGGTCCATCACCACGTACAGGAACAGCAGCGGGTTGCTTTCCAGCGGGCGGATCAGGTGGTACTGCGTGGTCAGCGTGATCAGCAGGTCTTCCAGGGTGTCCGACAGGCCCAGCTGCTCGGCCACGCGGCGCTTGGCACGCACCACTTCGGTGTTGCCCGCAGCCGCAAGTTCCAGGTTGATGTTGCCGCCGCCGACCATGGCCAGGGCCATGCCGCTGTCACCGTCGACCAGCGCGGCGCCGACGAAACCGGCGAGCGAATTGAGCTTTTCCAGATTGAGATTGGGCACGTAAATCCTTTTTACTTCAGGCAGTGGGAGAGGCAGGCGAATGCCTGCCGGAAGGGCACAACAAAACCGAAGGGGTGCTCAGGCCGCGCGCGGGCGCAGCACGGAATCGAGGCGGGAGGCGCATTCGCGCGCGTGGAACAGCAGCACGGCCATGTTGACCTCGTGGCCGGCCACGGCGGTGAGGGTCAGCGGCTTGTCGGCCTGGATGCGGATCAGCACCACGTTGCCGAGCTTGGTGCAGATGGTGGCGTAATCCGCTTCGCTCAGCGCCAGCTCGCGCGAGACGGTCTCGCCAAGGGTCAGGAACGAATTGGCCATGGCGGCCAGGCGGCGGCCATCCACGCCCAGAGTGGAATCTTCGGCCACGGCGCGGCCGTCGGCGGTGGACAGCATCAGCAGGCTCAGCCCGCGCTCACGTTCGCGCGCATGCTGGAAGGCCTGTTCAATGGCGGCGGTGTCATACAACTGCCGGGCCGGCTGGCTCTCGCCACTGGCATTGCGGACGATCTGGTGGATGCTGCTGCGCTGCACGTACTGCCCCCTGAAACACGACAAAACACGGACCAATCCTGCGCGGATTAGTCAATCAGTACTGCGAAGAAGTGTGAAATGTAGCACGTAATTTTTGCCTTCACGGCCAACGTAAGATGAACCGCAGTGTTCCTTTCGTGTGTGTCAAAGCATTGACACATAAGGCTTTCGCGCTGGGTCCGGATGCGACGTGGCGGGTCAGTCCGCGCCGCCCGCGGTCAGCGCTTCGGCGCCTGCTGCTGCGACGCCGCGAGTGGTTTGGCGGCCGGATCACTAGACTGGTCGGATTTTCCGTGTGTGTGGAGTCAGCATGAGTAATCGTCAACCTGCGGTGTCCCTGATCGGCGTACCCACGGATATCGGGGCCGGTGCCCGGGGTGCCGGACTGGGGCCGGAGGCGCTGCGCATCGCCGGTCTGGCCGAGGCCTTGGCCGCGCGTGGCGTGGATGTGCGCGACTGCGGCAACCTGGATGGCCCGCGCAACCCGTGGACGCCGCCGGAGCAGGGCTACCGCCACCTGGATGAAGTGGTGGAATGGAACCGCGTGCTGATGGACGCCACCTATGCCGAACTGCAGGACGGCCGCCTGCCGATCATGCTGGGCGGCGACCACTGCCTGGGCATCGGCTCGATCACCGCCGTGGCGCGCTGGTGCCGCGAACAGGGCCGTGACCTGCGCGTGCTGTGGCTGGATGCGCATTCGGACTTCAACACCAGCGAGGTCACCCCGTCGGGCAACGTGCACGGCATGCCGGTGGCCTGCCTGTGCGGGCTGGGCCCGGACGCGCTGACCAGGCTGGGCGGTGATTCCCCGGCGATCTGCCCGCAGCAGGTGCGCCAGATCGGCATCCGTTCGGTGGACCAGGAAGAGAAGCGCCTGATCAAGCAGCACAAGGTCGATGTATACGACATGCGCTACATCGACGAGGCCGGCATGAAGCGTGCGGTGGAAGCGGCGCTGGAAGGCATCGACGGCAACACCCATCTGCACGTGAGCTTTGACGTGGATTTCCTGGATCCCAGCATTGCCCCGGGCGTGGGCACCACCGTGCCGGGCGGGGTGAACTACCGCGAAGCCCAGCTGGTGATGGAAATGATCGCCGACACCGGGCGCATGGGCTCGCTGGACATCGTCGAACTCAACCCGTTGCTGGACAACCGCAACGCCACCGCAGTGCTGGCCGTGGACCTGGTGGAGAGCCTGTTCGGCAAGTCCACGCTGATGCGCGACTGAGCGGTAGCGGGGTTTCCCGGCGCGTGGCTGAACGGCCACGCGCCGCGTTCACATCGATTGCACGCGCTAGACCCCAGATTGCATCTCACGCGGGGGAAGTGCCGGGAACGGCGCCGACACCTCCGCGATCTGCAATAGGCAGGTGGGGCCGTATTTCGGTAGTGACGTTGAATTAATCAGGAGAACCCTATGAAGCGTGTAATTGCACTGATGCTGTTGTCGATGGTCTCGCTGGCCATGCTCTCCGGCTGCAACACCGTTGCCGGTGCCGGCAAGGATGTGCAGAAGGCAGGCCAGTCGGTGGAAGACGCCGCCAAGGGCAACTGATCCAACGTTGCGGGCCGGCGAACGCCGGCCCGCATTGGATGAAGAAACGCCGGGAGTCTCCCGGCGTTTTTTTATGCGCGCGATTGCTGCCTGCCCGCCATTCAATGAAGTGAGCATGCACTTCATCCACGCTTGACCGTCGGCGAACACGCGTTATTGCAAGCTGTTTCCACGGCGATGTTGCCGTTGAAGACGAGGACGCGAACCCATGAACAAAGACATCATTTCCGGCAAGTGGACGCAGCTCAAGGGCAAGGCGCAGGCAAAGTGGGGCGACCTGACCGATGACGACTTCAAGGTGGCCGAAGGCAATGCCGAATACCTGGCAGGCCGGCTGCAGGAACGCTATGGCTGGGCGCGCGACCGCGCTGAAACCGAGGTCAGGGACTTCGAAGCCGCCATGCGCAAGGATTATCCGGACTATCACTGACACCCGGGCGGTGGCAGGGCGGCCATAGGGTCGCAACGAGGGTATGAAACCGGAACGGGCCGCACTGCGGCCCGTTTTTTCTTACCTGGGCGGGTCAGGCACGAAGCCCGCCGGGAACGCCTGCGGTGCGCGCTCGCCGCGCGGGTAACGCGCCGGAAGGATGCCGCGCGCCACCAGATTGCGCTCGCTGTCGTAACGCAGGTCCAGGCGCTGGGCCGGCCACCGGCTGGCGCGCTCGAAGGTGGTGCTGCCCGAGTACGACGCTTCGCGCTCGCCATGGCCGGTGCCCAGCGCGGGTGCCGGGGAGGGCGCACGGATCCGCGAACCGGTGGTCTCCACCGATGACAGCGCGCGGTCGGCCGCTTCGGCTGCTGCCTGCGGCTGTGCCTTGTTCTGCGCGCGCGCCACCGGGGGTGCGCGCGGGGGCAGCGGCACGTAACGCGGCGCTTCGTTGAACACCGCAATGCCGATCACCCCGATGTTGTCCGGCCGCCCGGTACGGTCGGCATAGCTGTTGCCCGGGTCGGTGAACACGAACTGCGCCACTTCCCGGCGCGATTTGCGCCAGCCGGTAATGTCCGCGCTCTGCCACGGATCCAGCACGTAGCCGGTCTGGTCCGGGGCGGCCACCTCTCCGGTTATCACGTTGAGGCCATCCACCGACAGCACCACCAGCACCCGCTCGGGGCTGTTGTTGCGCAGGCGCACCGCGTAGGGCTGGCCTTGGCGGCCGGCCACCCAATACTGGCCCCGGTGCAGGTAGGCGGGCAGTTCCAGGCGCTGGTCGCGCTCGACCAGGCTCAGCGTGACCGGGCCGGTATCGGCACGGGGCGGGACCGCCGGCTTGAACCCACACAGGGCCAGCACGGCAAGCAGGGGCAGGGTCAGGCGTTTCATGGCGGGGCCTTCGCGGTTGGGTAATCCGTTGAACGCGCCAGGCCGGGCAACGGGGTTGCGCGCGGGCAGGTAAACTGGGGGCGTTCAACTGTCCGTAATGATTCCCACATGACCACCCGCGTTCTTACCGGCATCACCCCCTCCGGCACGCCCCACCTGGGCAACTATGTCGGCGCCATCCGCCCGGCCATCACGGCCAGCGCAGCGCCCGGCATCGAGAGCTTCTTCTTCCTGGCCGACCTGCACAGCCTGATCAAGGCGCAGGAACCGGAGAGGACCCAGCGCTCGACCCTGGAGATCGCCGCCAGCTGGCTGGCCTGCGGGTTGGACCCGGACAAGGTCTGGTTCTACCGGCAGAGCGACATTCCCGAAACCACCGAACTGATGTGGTTCCTGACCGTCATCGCCAGCAAGGGCATCCTCAACCGCGCCCATGCCTACAAGGCGGCGGTGGACAAGAACCGCGAAGAACAGCTGGATGAGGACGCCGGCATCAGCGCCGGGTTGTTCATGTACCCGGTGCTGATGGCTGCCGACATCCTGATCTTCAAGGCCAACCGCGTGCCGGTGGGCCGCGACCAGATCCAGCACATCGAAATGGCGCGCGATTTCGCCCAGCGCTTCAACCACGTGTACGGCAAGGAGTACTTCCCGTTGCCCGACGTGGTGATCGACGAGCAGGTGGCCACCCTGGCCGGCCTGGACGGCCGCAAGATGAGCAAGAGCTACCACAACACCATTCCGCTGTTCGCCCCGCGCGCGGAGCTGAAGAAGCTGGTGTTTTCCATCCTTACCGATTCGCGTGCGCCGGGCGAGCCCAAGAGCACCGAAGGTTCGGCGCTGTTCCAGATGTACCAGGCCTTCGCCAGCCCGGAACAGACCGCCGCGTTCGCGCAGGCGTTTGCCGACGGCATCAGCTGGGGCGATGCCAAGCAGCAGCTGTTCGAGCGCATCGATGCCGAACTGACCCCGCTGCGCGAGCGCTATGACGCGCTGATGGCCGAGCCGGAGAAGATCGAAGCGCTGCTGCGCCGTCGCGGCCAGCAGCTGCGCGAGCAGTACGCCATTCCGCTGCTGAAGGAGCTGCGCCACGCGGTGGGCCTGCGCGACCTGTCCACGGCCGGCGACATCGCGGCGGAAGACGGTGGCGTGGCGCGCGCTGCGCCGCCGCTGTTCAAGCAGTACCGCGAAAAGGACGGCCGTTTCTACTTCAAGCTGCAGGCCGGCGACGGCACGCTGCTGATCCAGAGCGAAGGCTTCGATTCGCCGCGCGATGCCGGCCAGCTGATCGGCGTGCTCAAGCAGACCGAGCACGGCGATGGCCTGCAGAGCGAATTGTTCAAGCTGGAAGCGGAAGTGGACACGGTGTTGGCGGCATTGCAGGAGCTGCGCGGGTAGCCACCGACCGTTGGTCGGTGGACACGTAGACAAAGGAAACCACGATGGCCTGGTTGTCGTTGTTGTTGTTCCTGCCCTGGTTCGTGCTGCTGGGCACCCTGTACTGGCTGTTCCCCCGCCACCCCCGCCACACCGCGCGGCGCCTGTTCGACGGCGTCGCGCTGCTGCTCGCCTTCGTCCTGAGCATCCTGGCCATGCTGTGGGGCCACCACATCGGCGTGGTGCAGAGCGATGCCGGCCCAATCTGGCGACAGGTCCTGGCGGTGCTGTATGCCTACGGCGCGTTCCTGGCGGTGATGGTGGCCGCGGTACTGCTGCGCGGGGGCTGGCTGGCCGCGCGTGCGACCAAAGCCGCATCGAAGTCGGCCGGCGACACCGCCTAGAATCAGGCGTACACCGCCTGTTGCCAGGGATGAGCAGATGTCCTCCGACCCCAGCATTTTCACCATCGATACCGCGTTCCAGCGCAGTGACTTCGACGCCGCCTACCTGATCGTTGAAAACGGACGCGCCGCCTTCATCGATTGCGGCACCGGCCTGGCCGTGCCGGCGATGCTGGCCGCGCTCACGCGTGCCGGCTGCACGCCGGAGCAGGTGGACTGGCTGGTGCTCACCCACGTGCATCTGGACCACGCCGGCGGGGCCGGCCTGCTGATGCAGCAGCTGCCCAACGCCACGCTGGTGGTGCACCCGCGCGGCGCGCCGCACATGATCGACCCCGCCCGGCTCATTGCCGGTGCGACCGAAGTCTATGGCGCGGCCGAAATCGCGCGCAGCTACGGCCCCGTCCTGCCGGTGCCGGCCGCGCGCGTAGTCATCGCCGAAGACGGTCACCGCGTGGACCTGGCCGGGCGCAGCCTGCTGTGCCTGGACACGCCCGGGCACGCGCGCCACCACCTGTGCGTGTGGGACGAGCGCAGCCGCAGCGTGTTCACCGGCGATACCTTTGGCCTGTCCTACCGTGAGCTGGACAGTGCACGCGGCGCCTTCATCATTCCCACCTCCTCACCGGTGCAGTTCGACCCGGAACCGCTCAAGCACTCCATCGCGCGGCTGGTCGCGCTGCAGCCGCAGGCGGTATACCTGACCCATTACGGGCGGGTGGAGAACATTCCCGCATTGGCCGCCGACCTGGTCGAGCAGATCGATGCAATGGTGGACATCGGCCGCCAGTGCGACGGACGCCCCGACCGCCATCGCTGCCTGGTGGCGGCGTTGACCGTGCTGTACCAGGAACGGGCGCAGGCGCATGGCTGCCCACTCGACGATGCGGCGGTGGCGCAGGTGTTGGCGATGGATATCGAGCTCAACGCGCAGGGCCTGGCCTGCTGGCTGGACCGCGACCGCCGCTGAGCGCGCACGCGGGGCCTGCCCGGTAACCGGAGTGTCACGTTACACTCTGGCATTCCGTTTTTTTCTGGTACCTGCCGTGAATCCGATGCGCATGCTGCTGTTGTCGTCCTGTCTGTTCGTGGGCGGCCTGGCCCACGCGGCCAATGACCTGCCCGGCGGTGGCATCGACCCCGAAGCGCTGTCGCGGCATGTGCGCATCCTGGCCTCGGACGAGTTCGAAGGCCGCGCGCCGGCATCGCCCGGTGAAGAGCGCACTGTGCAGTACCTGATCGAAGAATTCCGCAGATCCGGGCTGCAGCCCGGTGGCGTGGATGGCAGCTGGGTGCAGCCGGTGCCGATGGTGCGTGCGCAGGTCGATGGCCCGGTGACCGCGAAGCTGCGCCAGGGCGGCAAGGCGCGCACGCTGGTCAACGGCGAGGACGTGACCCTGCAGAGCCTGCGCCCGCAGGCGGCGGTGGACATCAAGGACGCGCCGCTGGTGTTCATCGGCTATGGCATCGACGCGCCCGAGCGCCAGTGGAACGACTACAAGGACGTGGACCTGCACGGCAAGATCGCCGTGGTGCTGATCAATGACGCCGACTTCGAAGCGGACCGTGCCGGGGCCTTCGACGGCAAGGCCGTCACCTATTACGGCCGCTGGACCTACAAATTCGAGGAAGCCGCGCGGCGCGGCGCCCAGGGCGTGCTGATCGTGCATGAAACCGCGCCGGCCGCCTATGGCTGGGCCACGGTGAAGAGCTCGGGCACCTCGCCGCTGTTCGATATCGAGCGCCCGCAGGACCAGGCCCTGGCCCAGCACGTGCCGGTGCGCGGCTGGATGCAGCGCGCGCTGGCCGAGCAGCTGTTCCGCGATGCCGGCCTGGATTTCGAGGCCGAAAAGCGCAAGGCGATGACCCCGGGCTTCCAGCCGGTGGCGCTGGGGGACGCCACGCTGTCGGCGCAGTTCAAGCTCAAGCGCGAACAGGTGGTCACCCGCAACGTGGTGGCCAAGCTGCCCGGCGGCGCGCACGCCGATGAGGCGGTGATCTTCTCCGCGCACTGGGATGCCTTCGGTATCGGCCAGCCCGACGCGAAGGGCGACCGCATCCGCCGTGGCGCGATCGACAATGCCACCGGCGTGGCCACCGTGCTGGAGCTGGGCCGCGTGTTCGCCGCAGGCCCGCAGCCGCAGCGCACCCTGTACTTCGTGGCGCTCACCGCCGAAGAGAAGGGCCTGCTGGGTGCCAGCTACTACGCCGCGCACCCGTTGGCGCCGCTGGACAAGACTGCCGCGGTGATCAACATCGAGATGTTCAGCCCGGATGGCGCCACCCGCGACATCGCCTCGTGGGGCAAGGGCCGGGTCTCGCTGGAAGGCGACCTGGAGCGCGTGGCCAAGGCGCGTGGGCGCAGCTACAGCCCGGACCCGAACCTGGAAGCGGGCTTCTTCTACCGCGCCGACCACTTCGCCTTCGCCCGCCTGGGCGTGCCGGCCATCACCATCGGCCCGGGGCTGGACAAGCTGGAAGGCGGCGTTGCCGCCGGCAAGGCGCTGCGCGACAAGTACTTCGCCGACTGCTACCACCAGGCCTGCGATGCCTGGACCCCCACCTGGGACCCGGCCGGCCACGCCGCCGACACCCTGCTCGTGTACGACCTCGGCGCCGAGCTGGCCAACAGCCGCCGCTGGCCGCATTGGGAAGAGGGCTCGGAATTCCGCAAGACCCGCGAACAAAGCGAAGCGGCTCGCCGCTGATTGCCGTGCGGGTCACGACCAACAGTCGTGACCTACCAAGGCATCTGGCGGAAGGTAGATCACGACCGTTGGTCGTGATCCCCGCGAACCCAAACGAAAAACGCCGGGCAATGCCCGGCGTTTTCTTTTCCCGTGCTGCGGCTGTTCGCCGCTGCCCGGTTATTTCCGCGTGCCATCCAGGTAGTTCGGGCCATGGTTCTTCAGGAAGAACATGTACACCACCAGGGATACCGCGATGATCGCGGTGACATAGATGGCGAAATCGCCCACCCGGTCGGTCTTCAGCGCGCCCTGGTACAGCAGCGGAGCGGTACCACCGAACAGCGAGTTGGCCAGCGCGTAACCAAAGCCCACGCCCAGTGCACGCACGTGGGTGGGGAACAGCTCGGCCTTCACCACCGCGTTGATCGAGGTGTAGCCGGTGAGGATCACAAAGCCCAGGGCCAGGGTCAGGAACGCGATCAGCGGGTCGTGCTGGTTCGGCAGTTCGGTGATCAGGTACCAGCTGTACAGCACGCCGCCCACGCCGAAGAACACCAGCAGGCTCTTGCGGCCCACGATGTCCGACAGCCAGCCGCCAATCGGCTGCAGCACCATCAGGAAGGTCAGCACGCCCAGGTTGATCAGCGTACCGGTCATCACGTCGGTGCCGGCGAACGCGCTCTGGATCATCTTCGGCCCGTTCACCGAGTAGGTGTAGAAGGCCACGGTGCCACCGGCGGTGATCAGGAAGCACAGCAGCAGCGGGCGCCACTGGTTCACGAACAGCTCGTACATCGAGCCGGACGCCTTGGCGCGGCCTTCGCGCGCGGCTTCGATGGAGTCTTCGCCCAGCGATTCATCCATCGAGCGACGCAGCCAGAACACCACGATCGCAGCCAGGCCGCCGATGCCAAACGCGATGCGCCAGCCCCAGGCCGAAATTTCCGGCTTGTCCCAGAACAACAGCATGGTGAACAGGGTCAGCTGCGCCAGCACATGGCCACCCACCAGGGTGACGTAGTGGAACGAGGACAGGAAGCCACGACGGCCCGGGATGGCCGCTTCGGACATGTACGTGGCACTGGTGCCGTACTCGCCACCGGTGGCGAAGCCCTGCAGCAGGCGTGCGAACAGCAGGATCAGCGCGGCCCAGCCACCGATGGTGTTGGCCGTGGGGGTCAGCGCGATCAGGAACGAACAGGCTGCCATCATCGACACCGACACGGTCAGCGCCAGGCGACGGCCGTAACGGTCGGCGAAGCGGCCGAAGTACCAGGCGCCGATCGGGCGCATCAGGAAGGTGGCGGCGAAGATCGCCCACACGTAGATGGTGGAGTTCTTGTCGGCGGCCGAGAAGAACTGCGATTCGAAGTAGACCGCGAATACCGAGTAGACGTAGACGTCGTACCACTCGACAAGATTGCCCGCCGAACCCTTGAGGGTATTGGAGATCGAGCGTTTCAGCGCGGCCTTGTCATTGGCGGGCGCGGCCAGGGTGGGGGAAGTGCTCATGTTGGAAAACGGTCCTCACGGTGGAGCAATGGCAATACTGGTTTTTACCTTACCCCACGTGATGATCGGTGGGCATTGCACCATGTAACTAGGTCCAGCACGACAGCGTGCCACCAGAGGGCATGCCGGGCCGCCGGCAAAGGCCTAGAATCGCCTCTCCCCCGACCGCTGGTCCCGTATGGCCGCCACCCCCGCAACTCCGCAGGTCGCTCCCCGCAGCGGCCTGGTCGTCCTGGCCCTGCTGCTGGTGTACGTGGTGTGGGGGTCTACCTACCTGGGCATCCGTTTTGCCCTGGAAGGCGGGGCGCTGCCGCTGACCACCGTCTCCGGCGCCCGGTTCATCGTCGCCGGCAGCCTGATGTACGCGGTGCTGCGCTGGCGCGGCATGCCCGCGCCCACCGGCCGGCAGTGGCGCAACCTGGTGATCATGGGCCTGACCATGCTGGTGCTGGGCAACGGCATGGTGGTGCTGGCCGAGCGCACGGTGTCCTCCGGGCTGGCCGCCACGGCGGTGGCATCGGTGCCGCTGTGGATGGCCCTGTTCGGCGCCATGCGCGGTCAGCACGCCACCCGCGGCGAATGGCTGGGCATCGCCATCGGCTTCCTCGGCGTGGTCTGGCTCAACGCCGGCAGCAGCCTCACCGCCTCGCCGCAGGGCCTGGTGCTGCTGCTGATCGCCCCGATCGGCTGGGCCTTCGGCTCCGTCTGGGCGCGCAGCCTGGACCTGCCCAGCCCGTTCATGACCGCCGCCGGGCAGATGCTGTGCGGCGGGGTGATGCTGGTCGCGCTGGGCCTGGCCACCGGCGAACGCCCGACCACCTGGCCCAGCATGAATGGGCTGCTGGCGGTGGCCTACCTGTGCATGTTCGGCTCCATCGTGGCCTTCACCGCCTATGTGTGGCTGCTGCAGAACGTGCGCCCGGCGCTGGCGGCCAGCTACGCCTACGTCAACCCGGTGATCGCCGTACTGCTGGGCGCGCTGATCGGCCACGAGCATTTCGGCCCGCATGACCTGCTGGCCATGGGCGTCATCCTGGGCGGCGTGCTGGTGCTGACCCTGGCACGGACCCGCCGCAAATGAGCGCTGTGGAACGGACGCCCCTGCAGGAACAGCGCCGTGGCCTGGCCATCACCGCCTTCACCTTCACCCTGTGGGGGCTGGTACCGGTGTACTGGCACCTGCTCAAGGCGGTGCCCTCGCAGCAGATCATCGCCCACCGCATCATCTGGAGCACCGTGCTGGTGGTGGCCTGGCTGCTGCTGAGCAACGGCACCGGCTGGTGGAAGCAGATTGCCGCCCAGCCACGCGCGCTGCCCACCCTGGCCCTGAGCAGCATGGCCATCGCCTTCAACTGGGGGCTGTACATCTGGGCGATCAACGCCGGGCACGTGATCGAAACCAGCCTGGGCTACTTCATCAACCCGCTGGTGAGCGTGGTGCTGGGCGTGGTGGTGCTCAAGGAGCGCCTGCGCGGCCTGCAGTGGTTGGCGGTGGGGTGCGCCGCACTCGGCGTGGCGTGGCTGACCCTCGACGCCGGCACCCCGCCGTGGATCGCGCTGGGGCTGGCCTGTTCGTTCGGGCTGTACGGCCTGCTGCGCAAGATGATCTCGGTGGACCCGGTAGCCGGGCTGGGCATCGAAAGCCTGTATCTCTTCCTGCCGGCCATCGGCTTCGCGCTGTGGAGCGAAAACGGCCACGGTGGCGCGTTCTTCAGCGGCTGGGGCTGGCGCAACGACCTGCTGCTGATCCTGGGCGGCGCGGTGACGGCATTGCCGTTGATCGGCTTTGCCTATGGCGTGAAGCGCATTCCGCTCTCGCTGGTAGGCATCCTGCAGTACATCGCCCCCAGCCTGGGCCTGCTGCTGGGCGTGTTCTTCTTCCGCGAACCGTTCGACACCGCCAAGGCGATCGGCTTTGCCGCGATCTGGACCGGGCTGCTGTTGTTCATCGGCGACAGCCTGTGGCGCTCGCGGGCACCTGCGCGGGCCTGACATCCGGCGGCCACGCAGGGCGTGGCTCTACGCAGCCTGTGAACGACCTGCATTGGCGCCGCGCTCCGGACGTGGAGCCATTCCCTACGTGGCTGCGCGACCACGTTTCCGACATTCTTCATGGTGTGGGCCTTTGGGCGCAAATAGCATCGCGCGCATCCACTGATGAAGCCTCTGGAGGTCCACTGTGTTGAAGTTGACTACGCGTTACGTGTGCCCGCTCATCCTGATGATGGCTTCACCGCTCAACGCCTGGGCACTCTGCTGCCCAAGTGTTGGGCAGAAGCCAGCGCGTAGCGGAATGGGCGAGATCCAACCCTCATCAGCCAATCTGAGTCTGGATCGACGTTGGAGCGTACATGCCTTCGAGCGCGACGCCGTCAACTACTTCCAAGTCAGTGACAGTGCCGGATCCATCGAGTTCATCCTGGCAAAGTCAGGCGACACCTTCTGGGTGCTTCCATCTGGCCCAGTCGACACGCAGATATCGCTCCCTTCGGAGGATCGCTACCCACACGTGGCGGATGTTGTGGAGGCTTACCGTGACCATGAGTTTAAACTGCTCGTCAGCGGTCACGGGCCGTCAACCGTGTGGTCGGTTGAGCGTGTATCCGATATTCCCTAGCAGGTGGACGAGTCGGCGAGGAACATCCGGATCCGATCTCGGCGGCACTGAATGGTGCCGCCGTAGGCTTGGGCGCGACCGCTGAGTCGCCCGATCGCCATGGTCATAGTGCTTCGCGAAATGTGGTGTCGTGAATCCAGGACGCCGACAGTGATCACGATGCCCCTGGTAGCGCCGAACTGGCCACAGCGCGCCCGGATCCTCAGTGGGCCGCGCTCGTGCTCCAGAAAGAGGGACACGGCCTCCGTCAATGCACGGTAGGCAGTCAGTTGCAGATCAAGGCTGAGGCTGCATGGGTCGCCGGTGAGGCTTGATCTGGCAAGGCGACCTGTCTGGTCCCAAGCTTCGCCTATGCCGCCAACCTGGATGGCGAGATACAACCCTACGTGTTCCATCGTGGTGGGATAAACCATGCTGGTCTGTTCCCGGAACGTCCGCGAGTGGACAGTCGACACATGGAGCAGATTGGACGCGACATCGTGGTGGCCGTTGCTCCTGAGCCAATCGATGGTGTCGCTCAACGACGCATCCAGGCGCTCGCCGATGCGTCGGAGGCTGTCGACGCGATTGCGCAACTCCTGTTCACCGGCGATGTGGGAGGCGCGCGCGTTGGAGATTGCCTGACGACCCGCCTTCGCATGCAGCAGATACTGATGATAGTAGTCGGTGATCCTCGAGCCCAACGCGAGCAGCGCCGTCCCGGAGAGCGCGGTAACCAACTGCACCTTGAAGGAGTCAAGGTCGAACGATCCGGGAAGCCCGGTCACTGGCGTGCTGATGCGTACGAAGACGTACATCATCGGCATTCCGATGGCCGCCCCCCACCATCCCTGGATACAGGTAAGGGCGATGATGGGAGCAACCATGAGTAGCAATATCGCGGCCTTGTGGGCGTACGCATCCTCCGGGATGAGGATGGATGCCACGCCAAGTGCAAGCAGGGAGGCGGCCGCGCTTGTACTGGGGGGCTCTCGCCACGTTGGCCAATCGACCTCCTTGCGTCGACTCCACAGCACCGCCATGGGGGCAATGGTGAGAATGGCGACGTAGTGTCCAAGCATGAACCTGCTGGCAATGACAAAAACATCGCCCGCCGGTGGTGACTCCCAATATGCATGCATCAGCACGAGATTCCCAACGCCGACAGCGAGCGCCGCCGTGGCCGCGATGGTGAGCATCCAAGCTTGGCTCTTGCCCGAAACTGCACGCCGGTGCAGGTAGACGATCAGTGCGACGAGTGGAAACTGATAGGCCGAGGACACCAATACCCATTCAAGCCCGTACGTGCCTACCAGAGGAAGGCGCATTTCGGCGAAGTAGGCGTACTCCCCCAGCAGGAGGTAGGGCCACATGCGAACTGGCGTGATCAGTAATGCGGCCACGCGTATACCGGACGGCAGAAAGAACTGGTCCAGTGAGATCTGTCGCGTTGACCAGCAGGCGATGGCGTAGAGAGTGGCTGCAAGGAGTCCAGCGGGGAGGGTCAGAATCCCCGACTGAATCTTCGTGATCAGTCCGTCGCGCGACATCCATACCCTCCTGTGGTTTCCCGCTGTCGCATTCAGTCTGCGGCGCGTGTTTCTTTCGAGGGCGCGAAAATAGCGGCCGGAGATGGAGGGCGCAACGGGATTGCAGAATTTTCGGACAAGAACGAGGCCGCTTCACTGATTCCGTTGAGCCTCGTCACAGCGTTGGTTTGATCGGCGTCTCAGATGGGCATCGCTGGCGATACAGCTGGGCTGACGCAATGTGCCGTTTGAACGAGCATGAACGACACGCGGTCGTGGTCCAGGGCGCGCCGACCGCATCATTTCAGATGGCGCACACCTGGCGGCGCAATTCGATCCATTCCGATATCCCTGGACACTCCCACGATGCTGCACTCACACCACCCGCGTGTGCGGGCTATCAGGGAGTGGGTAATGAAGAATCTGGGGTGGTTGCTGTTGGCGGCATTGCCATTGCAGGGCATGGCGCAGGAAAAAATTGAAGATCCCGTCGCACAGCCGTGCTACATGTGTACCGATGCTGAGATGTACGCGAAGGCGCGCTCGCTGGGCGTCGGCTCGCACTACGTCTACCAGGCCGCAAGCCAGACCAACATTCAGGGGTTCCACGTCACCAACGAGAACGGGCAGCTGGTAGCCACGCATTTCGTGCCAGCACCGTGGATACGCACGCAGTACAACGCGCTGATGAAGCTCTACAATGAGGTCCGGGGCGCTTTCGTTGACCAGTGGGGAACGGTGTCGCTGCAGCCACCGGGATCACCGCACGTGATGATGGAACAACCGCAGAGCGACACCCTGCTGTGGGGGCATCACGTCTCCGACCTCAATCCCAGGCGTGAGGAAGCGCGTGAAACGGTACGGCGCATGCTCACCCGCTCAAGCCGCTACGCCTTCTTGAACGCAGATGCCGAGCACGGCCGCATCCTGCGGTTCGAATCGCAGTCTTATGGCGCGTCGCCGTTGATCGCGCAGCTGAAGATCCTGACGTCCTCGCTCGGCTACGTCGAGTTCTACTTCGATTACGAGACACGCCAGTGGGAGTATCTGAACTCGCGGGACTGGAACTGGGTGATCCAGGAAAAAGCGGACGACTTCCTGTATCCGGACGGCACCGCGCGCAGGCTGCCTTACGAGCGGGCGCTCGCGCCCTACTTCGTGCAGCGGGCCGGCTGGGCGGGCGTAAAAGTCACGGGGACGCCTGCGTTCGGCACCTCCACCGTTGCATACCTCTGTGCCCGGATTGCTGGAAAGATTGAGTGCCGGGCGGAATGATCCATCCACCGTGCCCCTCCCGGGGGCACGGTGGTTCCATGCATCAGGTTTCGCGCAACGCCGTGGTTATAGGCAGCCGCGCCGCACGCAGCGCGGGGAACAGCCCGCCCACCAGGCCGATGCCCAGCGCCCACTTCAGCCCGCTCCACAACAGCTCGGGCGAGACCTTGAACTGGAACACCACCTGGCTGAAGTTGCTGCCGATGGTGGACACGCTATAGCCGTTGAAGATGGCCCACGCCACGAGCCCGCCCAGCAACCCGCCGATCAGTGCCAGCAACATGGTTTCAAGCATGATCGCGGTGACCACCGGCAACCCACGGAAGCCAATCGCACGCATCGTGGCGATCTCACGCGCGCGGGTGGCCACCGCCGCATACATGGTGTTGAGCGCGCCAAACACCGCACCCACCGCCATGATCGCGCCGATCACCGTGCCCAGCACCTTGATCAGGGTGTTCAGGCCACCGCCCTGCTTGGCGTAGTACGCCCGCGTGGTCTCCACATCCAGTTTCAGACGCGGGTCGGCAGCGACGCCGGCCTTGAACTGATCGAACCCGGCCTTGCCAGCGGTGCGCACGCTGATCGATTGCCACGCGCTGCGCTGGTAGGTGTTGGCCAGCGTCTCAGCGTCGGTCCACAGTTCCGAATCATGGGCATCGCCGGAGTTGAACACACCCACCACGGTCCACTGCTGGTTGCCCAGCGTGAGCGACTTACCCACCTCAAGCCCGCGGAACTGGCCCTGCGCGCCCTTGCCGACCACGATCTCGCGCAGGCCGGGTTTGAACTGGCGGCCCTCGGTGACCTTGACCTTGTCGTGCACCGCCCAGGCCATTTCGCCCACGCCACGGAACTGCGCATTGACGTCGGTGCCGTCGCCCTTGGAGACCAGGTTGACCACCTGCGACAGCTCCGGGGAAATCATTGGCCGGCCCTGCGCATCCTTGGCCACGCCGGGCAGGGTGGACAGCAGCGGCACCTGGTCGCGGGTGATCACCGAATTGGTTTCGGCCTGCGAACCGCCGCGCAGCACGATGGCCGTGGTGTCATCGCCGGTGCTGTTGAGCGTGGCCTGGAAGCCCTGGCCCATCGCCAGCATTGCCACCAGCACGCCGACCACGCCGGCAATGCCCACCACCACCACCGAGGATGCTCCCCACCGCTGCGGCAGGCTGGCCACGCCAATGCGCGTGGCGGCCAGCGCCAGCCGACCGCTGCGGGTGAGCAGCAGCCACAACACCACGGCTACGGCCACGGCCAGCACCCCCGGCCAGGGCAGCATGATCCACACCGCCAGCATCACCGCCAGCAGCAGCACCGACAACAGATTGCTCAACCATTGCTTCTTCATGTCGGTTCTCCTCAGCGGCCCGCCAGGGCATCGACGATCTTCAGCCGCTTGGCGCGCAGCGCCGGCAGCAGGCCCACTACCACCCCGATCAGCAGGATCAGGCCAATGCCCATCAACCAGGTCTGGGTGGGTACGTGCGGTGGCAACAGACCCTGTGTCTTCGGCGCCAACAGCGGCAGGATGGTCGCGGCCAGGCCCATGCCGATGGCGCCGCCCAGCCCGATCAGCAGCACCGATTCGATCATCACCAGCGTCAGCACCGTGCTGTCCTTGAAGCCCAGCGTTTTCAGCGTGGCCAGTTCGGGCACGCGCTCGCGCACGGCCTGGGCCATGGTGTTGCCGGTGAGCAGCAGCAGGGTGAAGAACACCGCGCCCATGATCGAGGTGACGATCAGGCCGATGTCGGCGAACTGCTTGACGAAGGCCTGCTGGAACGCCGATTCGGTCTGGGTCTTGGTTTCATGGTCCGAATTGGCCGAGATCGCATCGATGGCCTGGGCCACGCGCGAGGAGTGGTCCGGGTTGTCCAGGGTGACCGTGAACCAGCTGACCTGGTTCTTGATGTAGTCGTTGCTCTCGTCGAAGTACTTCCAGTTCATCATCAGCTGGCGCTCTTCATTTGCTGCCAGGGTGCGGTCCTTTGACCGGAAGATGCCCACCAGCTGCAGCGGCCAGTCGTTGCTGCCGCCACGCGGGAAGATGGTGGCCTGCAGCGGAATGGTGTCGCCGATCTTCCAGCCGAACTCCTTGGCCAGCGTTTCGCCCACCACCGCACCGGTCTGGGTGTCCTGGAAGGCCTTGAGCTGTTCGGGTGGCAGCTGGAGTTCGCGGTACACGTCGAAGTAGTTGGGCGCCACCGAGAAGTTGGCGAAGAAGTTCTTCGGGTCCTGGTAGATGCCACCGAACCACATGCCATAGGTGACGTCCTTCACCCCGGGTACCTGCCGCACCTGCGGCTCCAGCCGGGTCGGCAGCGATTGGGTGATGGACAGGCGCGAGGCCACGATCAGCCGGTTGGCCCCTTCCACGCTGCCGCCCGAACTGAAGGCCACGCGCACCGAATCGAGCATGCCAAACAGCAGGAACGCGGCCACCACCGAAAGCAGGGTCAGCAGGGTCCGCGTTTTGCTGCGGAACAGCTGTGCCCATATGAGCGAGAAATATTTCATCGCAGTGACCTCCGTCAGTGGGCCGCAGGTGCCTGTGCAAGCTCACCCTTGTCCAGGTGCACCGTATGGGTGGCGTACTCGGCGGCCTTGGGGTCGTGGGTGACCATGATGATGGTCTTGCCGTGCTCGCGGTTGAGCTGCTGCAGCAGCAACAGGATCTCCTCGGCGGAGGCGCGGTCCAGGTCGCCGGTGGGCTCATCGCAGATCAGGAACGTGGGGTCGGACACGATCGCCCGGGCAATCGCCACGCGCTGCTGCTGGCCGCCGGACAGCTCATTGGGGCGGTGGCTGCGGCGGTCGGCCAGGCCGACCAGGGTGAGCGCGATTTCGGCATTGCGCTTGCGCTGCGCCGCACCCAGGTGGGTGAGCAGCAGTGGCAGTTCCACGTTCTTCTGCGCCGTAAGCATCGGCATCAGGTTGTAGAACTGGAACACGAAGCCGACATGGTGGCTGCGCCAGGTGGAGAGCTGGCCGCCGGACATGCGGTCGATGCGCTCGCCTTCGATCTCGATCTCGCCGCCGCTGGGCGTATCCAGCCCGCCGATGAGGTTGAGCAGGGTGGTCTTGCCCGAGCCGGACGGCCCCATCAGGGCGACGAAGTCGCCGCGCTGGATGTTCAGGTCGATGCCGTGCAGCACCTGCACCTTTTCGGGGCCGCGCTGGTAGGTCTTGGTGATGTTGCGGAGCGAAACCAGGGTGGACATGGGTGGTTCTCCGTGATGCGGTGGAAGAAGAAGCCCTGCAGGCAGCCGCGCGCATGCGCGCCGGGCCGGCACGGGAATCGCACATCGTCGGCTCGCGACCCGGTCGCGGCGCCGCCTTGCTTATTGCGCCTGCTTTTCCACGACCGCGCTGCCATCGCGCAGTTCCGGCGGCGGGTTGCTGACCACCTGCTGGCCGGCGCTGAGGCCGGCAGTGACCTGGCGGTCGTTGTTGAGTGCCACGCCCACGGTGACCGGGACCTGCTGCACGCGCCTGTCATCGCCCACCACGAACGCCACCGTCTTCTGGTCGCGCTCGACCAGCGCCGCCGCCGGCACGCGCACGCCCTTGGGCGCTGCGGCCTGGGCCGGTGCGGCCGCTTCCAGGAAGCTCACCCGCACGCCCATCTCCGGCACGATGCGCGGGTCTTTGCTCTTCAGCGCCACGCGCACCTTGACCGTGGCCTTGCCGCGGTCGGCGGTGGGGATGATGGCGATGACTTCGGCCGGAATCTTCCATTCCGGGTAGGCGTTGAGCGTGGCTTCCACCGGCATCTTCGGCTGCACGCGGCCGATGAAGGCCTCGCCCACGTCCACTTCGATCTCCAGCGAATCCATGTCCACGATGGTGCCGATACCGGTGCGGGTGAACCCGCCGCCGGCCGACAGCGGCGACACGATCTCACCCGGCTGTGCCGCCTTGGCGGTGACCACGCCGGAGAACGGCGCGCGCACGATGTTGTTGTCCACGCCCAGGTCCGCAATGGCCAGCGCGTCCCCGGCCACCTTGGTGTTGCGCTGCGCGGTGCGCAGCTGCGCGCGCAGGCTGTCGCGCTGGGCCATGGCCAGGTCGAACTGCGAGCGCGAAACCAGCTGCTGCCCCACCAGTTTCTGCAGGCGCCCGGCTTCGGCATCGGCCTGGGCCACCTGCGCCTGCAGGCCGGCCAGCTGGCTGCGGGCCGCTTCCAGCTGCGAGGACGACAGGCTGCGCTGGGCGTTGGCATCGATCGGGTCCAAGGTGGCCATGACCTGGCCTTCTTCGACCCGCATGCCTTCCTCGATCATCACCTCGCGAACCTTGCCGGTGATCTTGGCCGACACCGTGGCCATGCGCCGGGCCACCACGTAGCCGCTGGCATCGAGCACCGAGCTGCTGGCGGTACCCTGCTGGATGGCCACCACCGGCGCGGTGGTCACCTCGATCGGGCGTTCGCGGCCGAACACCACCCAGGCGATACCGCCCAGGATCAGCAGGGCGACAATGGCGAGCACGATCCACAGGCCACGGCGTGGCGACGAAGGCGGCGGGGCGGCGGCCTTCTTGCGGTCGATGCGGAGTTCCTTGAGCAGTTCAGCGGATGCGTTCATCGTGAGTCTGGACGTGGAATCGGGCCGAGTGTGACCGCAACGGGAGTCACGGGCAAACCGGAAGGGGCCGGCTGGGGCACAGGATGCCCGGCCGGCGCGGTTCCGTGCAGTGACAGCTGTCACCTGCCTGGGGTGATGGGGCGTACTGGAAATGCCATCGCCGACCCGGGATCGTATGGGTATGCCGCACCCCACCGGGAAACTGCCATGATCGCGCCTCGCCCCCACGACCGGGAACCCACCATGCCGCCCCGCTGGCTCTCCTCCCTTCTGCGACCTGCCGCGGATTCGGCCGTTGCCGACAACCTGCGCGCCGGCAAGCCGGCCTGGTCCGACGCGGTGCACCTGTTGTGGACCGGCTGGGTGTTCCTCACCCCGATGTTCGGCGGCGGCTACACCCTGACGTGGCTGTGGCTGACCCTGCTGACCTACCCGGTGTTCCTGGCGCTGTACGCCCGCCAGCTGCTGTCGCCGCGTCGGCACGCGCCGCGTTACGCGCTGGCCATGGTGGCCATGGGCCTGGCGCTGCTGCCGTGGTATCCGTCAGGCATCAGCTACTTCATCTTCGGCTGCGTCACCCTGCGGGTGTGCCGCACCGGCAGCGCGTGGCGCTACCTCGGCCAGCTGGTGGTGCTCAACGCCGCCTTCGTGGCGATCGCGCTGTGGGTGGGCTACCACTGGCAGCTGGTGGTGTGGATTCCGTCGATGGCGTTCATCATTGGCGTCATCATCAACGTGGAAAGCACCAACAAGGATCGCGATGCAGCCCTGCAGCTCTCCCAGGACGAAGTGCGACGGCTGGCCGCCACCGCCGAGCGCGAGCGCATCGGCCGCGACCTGCACGACCTGCTCGGTCACACGTTGTCGCTGATCACCCTGAAGCTGGAGCTGTCGCGCAAGCTGTTCGACCGCAATCCCGAACGCGCGCGGCTGGAGGTGACCGAAGCCGAAGCCATCGCGCGGCAGGCATTGTCTGAAGTGCGCAGCGCCGTGACCGGCATCCGTGCCAGCGATCTCGCTGCGGAACTGGCGGCCGCGCGGCTGCTGCTGGAATGCCAGCACGTGCACCTGCACTACAGCCCGCCGCCGCCGATGCCGGCGGAGATCGAACGCGGCCTGGCGCTGGTGCTGCGCGAAGCGGCCACCAACATCGTGCGGCATGCCGACGCGCACCAGGCCTGGGTTGAGTTCAGCCAGGACGGGCGCACCCTGGGCCTGCAGATCCGCGATGACGGCCGCGGCGATGTGCAGGCCGATGGCAACGGGCTCACCGGCATGCGCGAACGCGTGGCTGCGTTGCGTGGCACGCTGCAGGTGCACTCCCCGCGCGGGCAGGGCACCACGGTGGTGGTGCAGGTGCCGCTACCGGCCAGGACCGCCGCGGTCGCCACGGCGACAAGCGCGACCCCGCTGACCAGTGAGGCACTGCCATGATCCGCATCCTATTGGCCGAAGACCAGGCGATGGTGCGCGGCGCGCTGTCGGCGCTGCTCGGGCTGGAGCCCGATATCGACGTGCTGGGTGCCGCCGCTGACGGTGAGGCGGCCTGGCGGATGCTGCAGCAGCTGCAGCCGGACATCCTGGTCACCGATATCGAAATGCCGGGGCTGTCCGGGCTGGAGCTCGCGCAGCGCATCGCCCGACATGCGCTGCCGATCAAGGTGGTGATCGTGACCACCTTCGCGCGTTCCGGATTCCTGCGCCGCGCACTGGATGCCGGCGTGTGCGGTTACCTGCTCAAGGATGCACCGGCGGAGAAGCTGGCCGATGCACTGCGCCAGGTACAGCACGGTGGCCGTGCCATTGACCCGCAGCTCGCACTCGATGCGTGGTCGCAGGCCGACCCGCTCAACGACCGCGAACGCCAGGTGCTGCGCCTGTCCGGCGACGGCCGCTCGGCCAGCGAGATCGCCACCCAGCTGGGGCTGTCGCATGGCACGGTGCGCAACTACCTGTCCGAATGCATCGGCAAGCTGGGCGTGGCAAACCGCATCGAGGCCTATCGCCTGGCCCGGCAGAAAGGATGGTTGTAACCACCCACCGTGGCTACAACCAGCCGGTAGCACACGACCGTTGGTCGTGTGACCTCCTCAACGGTCTCCCGGGCCCTTCGCCATCGCCTGGAACACCCCGTCGCGCCGCACCCACAGGTGGAACAGCGCTGCACTCAAATGCAGCACCACCGTGGCGAACAACACATAGGCCAGCAGGCTGTGCGCGCTGCGCAGCGCGGCGTACAGCGCCACGTCGTGCGGCAGGATCGGCGGCAGCAGCACGCCCTTCCACATCTGGATGGGGTAGCCACCGGCCGACAGCATCGCCCAGCCCACCAGCGGCATGGCCAGCATCAACCCGTACAGAACCCAATGCGAGGCATGTGCGGCGGCCGCCTGCCACGCGGGCAGATCCGCCGGCAGCGGCGGTGGTCGATGGCGCAACCGGTTGACCAGCCGCACCAGCGCCAGCAGCAGGATCGCGATGCCCAGCGGCCGGTGCAGGTCCACCAGCATCGGTCGCCAGTGCAGCGAGGCCACCATGGTCACGCCGACGAACAGCATGGTCAGGATCAGCACCGCCATCAGCCAGTGCAGCACGCGCGCGGTGAGGTTGAAATGCCCGGCATCACGGCTCATTGCGCCTTCTCCTTGCCACTGGCCAGTTCGCGTTCGCGGCGGTTGAACGATTCGGAATACACCGCCGAACGCGCCGCCAGGATCGGGTCATCGCTGCCGGCAATGCCGCTGGGCAGGATCAGGGGATCGAAGTTGAGGTTGTTGCAGGCGCCGCCGGCCTGCGGCTGCAGCGCGGTCAGGGTCAGCGTGCCCAGCTTCACCTGGCGGCGGTCTTCAGGCCACGGAATGGAGGGGTCGTTCACCGCATCGCCGGCTGCGGCAATGGTCGCCCACATCTCCCACTGCACCGGGCCATTGGCCAGGCGCTGCTGGAACTCATCGCTGAGGTAGTCCAGGCTGGCCTGTTTGCGCTGCTCGGCATCCATGGCTTCGAACGGTGCCAGCGGGCGCATGCTCCAGCGCACCACTTCGGTGTGGCCGTCGGCGTTGGTGAAGCGGAAGCTGTTCACCCCGTTGTAGGTGGTGTTGGCCCAGCTGGTGGACCACGGCGCGGTCTTGGCCCATTCGCCGAACGCCTTCGCCGATGGGTACTTGGCTGCGATGGCTGCCATCTTCGCCGGGTCCGGCTTGCCGGTGGCCGGGTCGGGAATGCCGGCGCGGGTCTGTTCCAGGAACGCCTCGGTGGTGGGCACCGCGAAGAACGGGAAGCTGTTCATCGCCGTGCGCCATTCCTGGCCGTCATCGCTGACCAGCTGCAGCGCCATGCTGCGCACGCGCGCATTGGCGTCTGCACCGTGCGGATCGCCGCCGCCGATCGACAGGCGGCCAAGCACCGGTACCTGCTGCTGGCGGAACACCCGTGCCGCGCTGAGTGCGGCCCCTTGCGGGGTGCCCTGGAAGCTGCCGCTTACGCACGCGCCCTTGCTGTGCGCGCGGCGGAAACCGGGGTGGTTGGCGCCGGTGGCTTCGATGGTGTCGGTGAAGGTCTGCACGGTGGCGCGGTCGCGGCCCAGCCAGCCGGCCAGCCAGGCGAAAGCCAGCACCAGCACGCCGGCAATCAACGCGATCAGCGCGATCCACAGCAGCGGGGAATGCGGGGGGCGCGGGGCATCCGGCTCACGGCCGGCGCGGGTATAGCGGAAGAGCGACATGGGCCGTTACCTGTCTTCTCGAACGTGAGGGGGTGGGTGCGGCCATGGTGTCAGAACCCCGGTCGCCCGGATATTCACATTTTCGACAAGATTCAACGAACGATCCCCGCCGGGGCGGGGATCGGTTCGGTTCGGTTCGGCGTTACGCGTATCGCGTTTTCAACATCGACCACGCCGAGCGCAGCGCCAGGGCCTCGCCACCGGCCGGGCGGCCCGGGCGTTCGCCATCATTCCAGGCATACACATCCAGGTGCGCCCAGGCCTGGCCTTCGGCGATGAACCGCTCCAGGTACAGCGCCGCGGTCACCGAGCCGGCCATGCGCGAACCGGCGTTGGCCAGGTCGGCAATGCCGCTGTGCAGGTAACGCAGGTACGGGCGCCACAGCGGCATGCGCCAGACCGGGTCGCGCGTGGTTTCGCCGGCCTGCAGCCACTGCTGGGCCAGGCTGTCGCTGTTGCTGAACAGCGCCGGCAGGTCCGGGCCGAGCGCTATGCGCGCCGCGCCGGTGAGCGTGGCGAAATCCAGCACGATCTCCGGCTGTTGTTCGCTGGCGTAGGTCAGCGCATCGCAGAGCACCAGCCGGCCTTCGGCATCGGTGTTGTCGATTTCGATGCTCAGGCCCTTGCGGGTGGCGATCACTTCGCCCGGGCGGAACGCATCCGGGCCGATCGCGTTTTCCACCGCAGCGATCAGCAGGGTGAGCTGCACCGGCAGCTCCTGGGCCATGATCAGCCCGGCCAGCGCCAGCGCGTGCGCGGCGCCGCCCATGTCCTTCTTCATGTTGCGCATGCCGTCGGCCGGCTTGATGTCCAGCCCGCCGGTATCGAAGCACACGCCCTTGCCCACCAGCGCCACGTGCGGGCGGCCGGCCTGGCCCCAGCGCAGCGCGATCAGGCGCGGCGCGCGGTGCGAGGCGCGACCCACCGCGTGGATGGCCGGGAAATTCTGCTCCAGCAGCGCGTCACCGGTGATCACTTCGCACTGGCCACCATGGGCGGCGGCCAGTTCACGCGCGGCGTCTTCCAGCTGCTGCGGGCCCATGTCTTCGGTAGGGGTGTTCACCCAGTCGCGCACGCGCAGGCTGGCGGTGATCACATCGCGCACTTCGGCGGCCGGGCTGGCCACCAGCTGCGCCGGGGCGCGATTGGGCTTGCGATAGCGCGCGAAGCGGTAGCTGCCCAGGCCCCAGCCCAGGTGCAGCAGGGTTTCGATGTTGGCCGGCAGCGCATTGGCCAGCTTCCACACGCTGCCTTCGGGCAGGGCGAACGGGGCGTGTGCATACGCATAGGCATCGCCCGGGTCGCCCACGCCGACGATGGCGCCGGCCAGGCCGTGCTCGCCCGGCAGCAGCACCACGCTGCCACCGCTGCCGTTGAAGTGCTGCGCATCCAGCCAGGCAACCAGGGCCGGGCTCTGCTGCGCGCGCCACGCCGCGAACTGTTCGCGCTCCATGACATGCAGCGGCAGGGCGTTGGCCGAATCGGTGGTGAAGCCGGTGATCTGGGTCATGCGGGGTCGTGCTCCGTTCGTGGTCAGGCGGTCTGTGCCGATGCGTTCGCATCGAGCCAGTCGGCCAGCCCGGTCAGGGTGTCGAACTGCAGGTCAGGCTGCAGCGAAGGATGGTGCCAGGTGTGTTCGATGCGGTTGATCCAGCAGCCGCGCAGGCCGGCCTGCATCGCGCCCACCACGTCCATTTCGATGTGGTCGCCCACGTGCAGCACCTGCGCCGGGGCCACGCCCAGGCGCTCGCAGGCAGCGTGGAAGATGCTCGCGGCCGGCTTGGCCGCGCCGTGTTCGCGCGAACCCAGCTGGAAGGCGAAGTGGTGGTCCAGCCCGATCCGGGCCAGGTCGGCGTTGCCATTGCTGAGCGCGGCCACCGGCACCCGGGCGGCGATGCGGGCCAGTGCGTCCACCGCATCGGGGTAGAACTCCACCTGGTTGCGCGCGGCGTAGAACGCTTCGTAGGCCGGTTCCAGCAGGGCCAGGTCTGCCCCGCTGTTTTCCAGCGCCTCGCGCAGGGTGAGCCGGCGCAGGGCGCTCAGGTCGTAGTGCAGGTGCGGGTTATCGCGGAAGGAGCGCTCACGCAGTTCGCGCATCGCCGCCACCGGGTACATCGCGGCGGTGGCGGGGCTGTGCTGGAGCATCCACTCGTACAACACCTGGTCGATGCGGGCGCCGATGGGGGCGAACGGCCACAGGGTGTCGTCGAGGTCGAGAGTGATGGCTAGGACGGGAAAATTCACCCGCCCATTCTACTCCAACAGTTTCGCCCACCCCTGGGTGCCGTCCAGGCGCGCCAGCACCAGCTTGATGCAGACCAGCAGGGGGACCGACAGCAGCAGGCCCACCATGCCCCACAGCCAGCCGAACACCATCAGCGCCAGGATCAGGATCAGCGGCGAAATCGCCATCTGCCGGCCCAGCACGATCGGGGTCACCACCTGGCCTTCAATGGTGTGCAGGGCCAGGTAACACGCCGCCGGCAGCAAGGCATGGAAGGGGTCGCTGAACTCCACGAAGCCCATCAGCAGCATCAGCGTCACCCCGATCAGCGGGCCCACGTAGGGTGCGAAATTCAGCAGCGCCGCTACCGTGCCCCACAGCAGCGCCTCCTGCAGGCTGATGCCCAGCAGCAACAGCACCCCGGAGAAGATCAGCCCCACCAGTGTGTTGATCACGGTGATGGTCAATACATAGCGCGAGACCTCACGTTCGATCGAACGCAGGATGTCGGTGGTGAACCGCTGCTGCTGCCGGCTGGGGAACAGCGCGATGGCATGCTTCTGCAGGTTCTGCCCATAGATCATGAAGAACAGCGTCAGCAGCACCACCGCCAGCACGGACGCGGCCAGGCGCGGCGCCCGGGTCAGCACCTTGTACGGGTCATCCAGCTGGGTGCGCACTACCTGCACCCGGCGGCTGCCTTCGCCACCCGCCACGCGCGCGAAATTCTCCGCCGCCTGGTTGGCTTGCTGCACCGGCTTGGTCAGGTTCTGCACCTGCCGGGCCACCTTGCGCAGCTGCTGCGGCGCTTCCTGCGCCCATTCCATCGCCGGGCCCACCAGCTGCACGCCCAGCGCGGCCGTGCCGCTCAACCCCACCCCGATCACCAGCACCGCCGCCAGGAAGCGCGGAACCCACAGCCGGCCCAGCAGGCGCAGGATCGGGTTGCCGACCAGCGCGAAGAACATGGCAAGCAGGATCGGCAGAATGATTTCCTGCGCGGCCCACAGAGTGAACGCCACCGCCAGCATGGCCAGCACCACCAGCGACATCGGCGCGCGCGGGCGCGGCGGGGGCGGTACCGGTACCGGCAGGGGAGCGTCGGCAGGGGAGGGCGCAGGAACGCTCATGCAGGTCGCACGCTGGAGAGGAGACGCATTATTGGGCAACCCGGGTGCGTGCGGCGTGTGGAATGGGAGGGCCGGCAAACGGCCGGCGCTACCGGTTAACGTTCGGAAACGTCGGTGGCCGCTTCCGCTGGCAGTGGCTGCGGCTGCGCCGCCTCCTGCGTAGCGGTCACCCGGGCCCGTGGCGCAGGGGCAGGGGCGGCGGCCCGAGCCGGTGCTGCAGGTGGCGTCGGGTCGACCGCTTCATCCACCTTGTCCGCGGCCTGTTCGGCGGTTTCGGCCGCCTCATTGGCCTGCATCGAGGCGAACGCCGCCTGTGCGCTGGCCATCAGGTTGGACACCGAACCAATCATCTGCAGCCAGCGGGCCCCGTGGAAACGGGTGCTGCCGGGCTCCAGCTTGCCGGCCAGGAAACCACCGGCAAGGCCCACGCTGATGATGCGCAGTGGGGTCCAGCCTTCGCGCCAGGCCTGGCTGAGGGTGAACCAGCTGCACTGGGTCTGGTCGACCCGGATCGAGACCACCTGTTCAGCCCGCTTGACGCGGTGGCGAAGGGCTTCGAACTTCATGGCGTACGCTCCGCTGCCCGCACATCCGCATCGGGATCGTCTTCGGTGGGCTCATCGAACAGGCCCAGCCGCGACAACTGGCGGCGGGTGGCATGCATGCCGGTGTGGCGGAAGAAGAACGACACCCGCCAGATGGCGTAGCCGGTCATCGCCAGGCTCACCAGCGAGGTGATCAACAGCGAATGGAACCAGGACAGGCCCCAGCGCTGCATCAGCGCAATCAGCGTGCCGGCCAGCAGCAGCCAGGCTGAGGCGCCGAACACGATCGCCACCCCGCTCCACGCCAATGCCCGACCGAACGCACTGCGTGCCAATGCAAATTCAAAAGAGGCCAGACGACGCAGCGAACGCAGCGTGTGCTTGGCCGAATCCACGGTTGCGCGGCCGGCCTGGCCGACCTCGCGGATGCTTTCATCCAGGCGCGGCGCGCGCTGCCCGGCATCGCCCTCGGGTGGAGGCGTTGCCGCCCCACCGTCAGGCGTCGACTGTGCTTGATCGCTCACGCCGACTTACTTGTCGCCGCTGCGGGCAAGCTTGGCGATGATCCAGCCGGCGGCAAACGCCACGCCGAACGAGGCCAGCGGGCGCTCGCGGATCAGCTCAGCGGCGCTGTCGACCAGGTCCTTGCCCTTGTCCATCAGCGCATCGACCTGTTCCTTGGCAGCAGCACCGCCGAATTCAGCAGCAGCCAGCCCGGACAGTGCGGTGTCGGAGAGTTCGGCCTTGACGTTGGCCTTGCCGATACGCAGTTCGTCGGTCGCCGCGCCGGTGGCGCCCTTGATCGCGCCGCCGGCAGCGGTGGCAGCCGACTTCAGGTGCGAACCGGCTTCACCCAGGTGTTCCTTCAGGTTTTCGGTATTGGTGGGGCTCATCGTGTATCTCCGTAGTAAGCGATGGGGAAGGTGACCGCAGGCCATGCCGGTCGAAGCGAACTGAAGGTAATAGCACTGGCAGGGTGTAGAGGGCGTCAGCTGGTGTGATCCGCGCGCGAAGGTTGCCTGACCGGTTCAGCGCATCTCCAGTTCGCCGCGCGCATTGCCGCGCACCACGCGCAGCACCAGCTGCTGCGGGCGCTGCTGGAAATTGGCGCGCCAGCTGGCCAGGTCGGCGAATTCACCCACGCTGGCCTGGATGATCAGATCGCCGGCGACCAGGCCCGAATTCGCCGCGCGGCTGCCGCGCTTGACCTCGCTGACCATGACCCCGCTGCTGCCGGCCTGGCGCAATGTCTCGGGCAGGTCGACGAAGGTGGCGCCGCTCAACCGCGGGTCCAGCGATTCACCGGCAACCGCGCGGGGCTGTTCCTTCAGCGTGGCCTTGAACGTCAGCGGCTTGCCATCACGGCGCACCTCCAGTGTCAGCGCGCTGCCCACCGGCTGCAGGCCCTCCACGTTGTGCAGCGCCACCGCGCCATCCACCCGCTGGCCATTGGCCGACACCACCACATCGCCCGGCTTCAGCCCCGCCGCAGCGGCGCCCGAACCGGCCAGCACGCGGGTGACAAGCGCGCCACGCGCTTCGCTCAGGCCCAGGTTCTGCGCCAGCGCCTGGGTGAGGTTCTGTGCTTCGATGCCCAACGTGCCGCGCACCACCACGCCATGCTTGATGAGCTGGTCCACCACATCGCGCGCCAGGTTGGTCGGAATGGCCAGGCCCAACCCGATGTTGCCGGCCATGCTGCCCTGCGGGTTGAAGCTGGCGGTATTGATGCCCACCAGCTGGCCCTGCAGGTTGACCAGCGCGCCGCCGGAGTTGCCCGGGTTGATCGAAGCGTCGGTCTGGATGAAGTTCTGGTAGCCCAGCCCGCGGATGCCGGTGCGGCCCACCGCCGAGACGATGCCCGACGTAACCGTCTGGCTGAAGCCGAACGGGTTGCCGATGGCCACCACGAAATCGCCCACGCGCAGCTGCGTGCTGTCGCCCAGCGGCAGCGCGGTGAGCTTGTCGGCCGGAATGCGGATCAGCGCAATGTCGGTATCGCGGTCCGAACCGAGGAACTCGGCCTTGACCGTGCGCCCGTCCGACAGCGTTACCTGCACGTCGTCGGCGTTCTCGATCACGTGGTGGTTGGTCAGCACCAGGCCTTCGGCCGCATCGATGATGACGCCCGAACCAAGCGATTCATTGATGCGCTCCTGCGGCACTTCGGGGAACAGGCGGCGGAAGAACGGGTCGTTGAAGTACGGGTTGCGCACCCGCACCACCTGCTTGGTATTGACGCTCACCACCGCCGGCATCACCCGCTCCAGCATCGGCGCCAGCGACGGCACCGGCTGCCCGGCCACCGACGCAGGCAGCGCAGCGGTCGCCGGAATGGCCAGCATGGCCGGCGCCGCTTCAGCGCGGTTGTCCAGATGGGCGTTGATGGCGGAAGCGACAAAGCCTCCGAAGGCGGCGGCAAGCGCGAGCGTGAGCAGGGTCGGGAGCGGTCGCATGGGAGTCCGGTGGGCGGAAAACACGTATACGGTAAATCAAGCTGAATGAGTCTGTGCGCTGTCGGCTAAACCAGCGATGAAATCGACCGCGGCCACTGCGGCCCCTGCGACCTTCCGTGCCGTTGACACGCCCCCGTGCCGGCGTAAGCTGGATCCAGGCCGGCCACTAGATGTTGCGTTGCCGACCCAGAGTGCCCCAAGGCGTTGGGTCCGCCAGCGGGCACACCCGGTGACCACGCGATGGAGCCTGCCTCGAATGCGTACGGTGCAAACGGACGTGATTCCCCCGGAGCTGTCCACCGGCGACGTGCCGCTGCAGCCGGCATCGCTGGATATCTGGGACAAGAAGTACCGGCTCAAGACCAAGCAGGGCCAGGCGCTGGATGCGGATATCGACGCCACTTACCTGCGCGTGGCGCACGCCCTGGCCGATGCCGAACTCACCGAGGACAAGCGCCGGCACTGGCGCGAGCGCTTCACCTGGGCGCTGCGCCGTGGCGCCATTCCCGCCGGCCGCATCATCTCCAATGCCGGCGCGCAGGCGCACAAGCCGGCCACCAGCACCATCAACTGCACCGTCTCGGGCACGCTCGAAGATTCGATGGACGGCATCCTGCGCAAGGTCCACGAAGCCGGGCTTACCCTCAAGGCCGGCTGCGGCATCGGCTATGAGTTCAGCACGCTGCGCCCGCGCGGCGCGTTCGTGGCAGGGGCTGGTGCACACACCTCCGGCCCGATGTCCTTCATGGATATCTTCGACAAGATGTGTTTCACCATCTCCTCGGCCGGCGGCCGCCGTGGTGCGCAGATGGGCACCTTCGACGTCTCGCACCCGGATGTGCGCGATTTCATCCGGGCCAAGCGCGAAGATGGCCGGCTGCGCCAGTTCAACCTGTCGCTGCTGATCACCGATGGCTTCATGCAGGCCGTGGACAACGACGCCGACTGGCCGCTGGTATTCCCGCTGAGCCGGCACGAGGCCGGCGAGTTCGACCTGGCCGATCCGGCCGCCGTGCAGTGGCGCGAATGGCCCACCCACCGCGACTACGTGGTCCGCGAGGACGGCCTGGTCGCCTGCCGGGTCTACGGCCAGATCCGCGCCCGGCACCTGTGGGACATGATCATGGTGTCCACCTATGACTACGCCGAACCGGGTTTCATCCTGATCGACCGGGTCAATGAAATGAACAACAACTGGTGGTGCGAGGACATCCGCGCCACCAATCCCTGCGTCACCGGCGATACCTGGGTGCACACCGCCGCCGGGCCGCGCCAGGTGGCCGAGCTGATCGGGCAGGGGTTCCACGTGCGCGTGGAGGGGCAGGACCATGCCACTACCGATGCCGGGTTCTTCCGCACGGCGCGCAAGCCGGTGCTCGCCCTGCAGACCCGCGAAGGCCATCGGCTGCGGCTGACTGCCGACCATCGGGTTCGCCGGGTCACCCACCGCACCCGCTGGGAGGTGCAGAGCGAGTGGTGCGAGGCGGGCCAGTTGCAGGCGGGGGATGAGGTGCTGCTGCAGGACCATCGCGCCGCGCCGCACTGGCCGGGTGCGCTGGCGCATGAGCAGGGTTACCTGCTGGGGCTTCTGGTTGGCGACGGGACTCTCAAACAGCATGGGGCTGTCCTATCGGTGTGGTGTCAGGCGGCGGTCGCCAATGGCGACCCGGGAGTGCCTACCGCGGGGACCCGCGCGCTGATGGATGAAGTAATCCGCTGCACGCGAACCTTATCGCACCGCTCCGACGTTGCTGGCTGGTCGGAAGTGAAGGGGCGAAACGAGTGGCGCCTGACGTCAGCCGCGCTGCGCGATCTTGCCCAGCAGCTGGGCATGTCCCCGGGCCACAAACCGATTACCCCGGCGCTGGAAAAACTTTCCAGCGATGCCTGCCGTGGCTTCCTGCGCGGCCTCTTCGACGCCGACGGCAGCGTGCAGGGCAACCAAGGCAAGGGCGTATCCGTGCGGTTGGCGCAGTCTGATCGCCCGCGCCTGGAGGCGGTGCAGCGCATGCTGCTGCGGCTGGGTATTCCCGCCACCCTCTACGCCCGCCGCGAGGCCGGACACGCCGTGCTGCCGGATGGCCGTGGTGGCCAGCGTGCTTACCCCACCCTGGCCCAGTTCGAACTCGTGGTCAGCGGCGAAGGCGTAGCCCGCTACGACGCGCTGATCGGGTTCGCCGACACCGACAAGGCCGCGCGCCTTACCCGGACGCTGGCCGCCTACCGCCGCACGCTCAACCGCAGCCGCTTCTTCGCCACCGTTGAAAGCGTGGACCCGGACGGGGTGGAAGACGTCTACGACGTCCAGGTACCTGGCATCCACTGCTTCGACGGCAACGGCCTGCATGCCCATAACTGCGGCGAACAGCCCTTGCCCCCGTATGGCGCGTGCCTGCTCGGCTCGGTCAACCTCACCCGCTTCGTGCGCGACCCATTCACCGCCCAGGCCCGGTTCGACTGGGACGAATACAAAGAAGTGGTGCGGGTGTTCACCCGCATGCTCGACAATGTGGTGGAGGTCAATGGCCTGCCGCTGGAACAGCAGCGCCAGGAGATCCTGCGCAAGCGCCGGCACGGCATGGGCTTCCTGGGCCTGGGCTCCACCCTGGCCATGCTGCGCATGACCTATGGCGCGCCCGACGCCTGCGACTTCACCGAGGCCATCGCCCGCGAGATGGCCGTGGCGGGGTGGGAAACCGGGCTCAGCCTGGCCCGCGAGAAAGGGCCGGCGCCGATCATGCAGGAGACCTTCGAGGTCACCGCCGCCATGCTGCGCCAGCGCCCGGAAATGGCCGTCGATGGCTGGCGCGCCGGCCAGCAGATCGAGGGCAAGGTGCTGCATGCCCGCTACAGCCGCTACATGCAGCGCATCGCCAGCGTGGCCCCGGAGCTGGTGGAGGAGCTGGCCGAGATCGGCGCCCGCTTCACCCACCACAGTTCCATCGCCCCCACCGGCACCATCAGCCTGTCGCTGGCCAACAACGCCTCCAACGGCATCGAGCCCTCGTTCGCCCATCACTACAGCCGCAACGTGATCCGCGAGGGGCGCAAGAGCAAGGAGAAGGTGGACGTGTTCTCCTACGAACTGCTGGCCTACCGGCACCTGGTCAACCCGCAGGCCATGCCGTTCGCCGACGAGGATGGAGAACGCCTGCCCGACTACTTCATTGCCGCCGACGACATCTCGCCCAAGGCGCACGTGGATGTCCAGGCCGCCGCGCAGAAGTGGGTGGACAGCTCCATTTCCAAGACCGCCAACGTCCCCACCGACTACCCCTACGAGCAGTTCAAGGACATTTACCGCTACGCCCACGCGCAGGGATTGAAGGGCTGCACCACCTTCCGTTTCAACCCCGCCGCGTTCCAGGGCGTGCTGGTCAAGGAGGCCGATCTGGAGAACACCACCTACCGTTTCGAACTCCAGGACGGCGCAGTTGTGGAGGTAAAGGGCAACGAACAGATCGAGTATGACGGCGAATTGCACACCGCCGCGAACCTGTTCGACGCGCTCAAGGAGGGCTATTACGGCAAGTTCTGATTGTGCAGCCGAAGCTGTTTTCAAGTGGTTTCATGCGTGATTCCCGTCCGCGCCGGATTCATGGCGCCGGCCGGGCAAGCACAAAGGCGGCTCACGGGCTGCGACAAGACCGTTCCACGATCGTCCGCGCCGGTATAGCATCGCCAGCGAAATCACTGACTGGCCCCTCAGGAGGCAAAACATGAGCAACGGAAATGGCGTCACCGCGACCCTGTCGCAGGGTGTGGAAACTGTGAAAGAAACCGCCGGTAACGTTGGCGAGACCATCGCCCACACCGCTGAAGAAGTGGTCGCTTCGGTGAAGAAGACCGCCAAGCGCGCGCGCAAGGCTGCCACCACCCAGGTTGCCAAGGTCAAGAAGGCTGTCAAGAAGGCCGAGAAGACCGTCGCCAAGAAGGCTGACAAGGCCGCCAAGTCGGTCGGCAAGAGCCTGGCCACCGCCAAGAAGAAGCTGGAAACCGCCAAGAGCAACGCCAAGGCCGAGGCCGCCGCGCTGACCAAGAAGGTTGCCAAGAAGAAGGCCGCTGCTGAAAAGGCCGTGACCAAGACCACCAAGGCCGCCAAGAAGGTTGCCGGCAAGAAGGTCGCCACCGCCAAGAAGGCCGTGACCAAGAAGACCACCGCCGCCAAGAAGGTCGTGGGCAAGAAGGCTGCCACCGCCAAGAAGGCTGTCGCCAGGAAGTCGGTTGCTGCCAAGAAGGCCGTGACCAAGAAGACCGCCACCGCCAAGAAGGTTGTTGGCAAGAAGGTCGCTACCGCCAAGAAGGCTGTGGCCAAGAAGTCGGCGGCCACCAAGAAGGCCGTGGGCAAAAAGACCGCCACTGCCCGCAAGACCGTTGGCAAGAAGGTCGCTGTCGCCAAGAAGACGGTCGCCCGCAAGTCCGCTGCCACCAAGAAGGCCGTCACCAGGAAGTCCGCCACCGCCCGCAAGACGGTCGGCAAGAAGGTTGCTGTCGCCAAGAAGACCGTGGCCCGCAAGTCGGCCGCCACCAAGAAGGCTGTCGCCAAGAAGACCGCTGTTGCCCGCAAGTCGGTTGCCCGCAAGGCTGCACCGGCCAAGCGCGCCGCCAAGACCGTGGCCCGCAAGGCCCCGGCCAAGCGCGCCCGCAAGTAAGCAGGTAATGCACGGCGCCCGCCCCGCGCGGGCGCCGTGAACACCGAGGAAACGCACCATGGCTGTCAGGATCGATCAGAAGATCACCGGGTATGCCGTCGTCACCCCCGAGGAGACGCGCCAGGCAGCGCCTACCGCCGCCCCGCTCCCGGACGCCGCCAACGACATCGTGCAGATGCACGAGCGCATCGAGCGCCCCGACGTCTTGGTCGGCAACACCTACAAGATCAAATCGCCGATGGTGGAGCACGCCTTCTACGTGACCATCAACGACATCGTGCTCAACCCGGGCACCGAACACGAGCTGCGCCGGCCCTTCGAGGTGTTCATCAACTCCAAGTCGATGGAGCACTTCCAGTGGATCGTGGCGCTTACCCGGATCATGTCTGCCGTGTTCCGCAAGGGCGGGGACGTGACCTTCCTGGTCGAGGAAATGAAGGCCGTGTTCGACCCGCGCGGCGGCTACTACAAGATCGGCGGCGCCTACATGCCCTCGCTGGTGGCCGAACTGGGCAGCATCGTCGAACACCACCTCAAGTCGATCGGGCTGCTGCACGACCCGGAGATGAGCGCCGCGCAACGCGCGCTGATCGCTGAAAAGCGCCGCGAGTACGAAGCGCGGGAGAGCGAAGAGCTGGCCATCACCGGCGACGGCGCCAGCTTTCCGCCCAGCGCCAGCATGTGCGAGAAGTGCTTCACCAAGGCGCAGGTGTTCATGGACGGCTGCGCCACCTGCCTGAATTGTGGGTACTCCAAGTGCGGGTGAGCTGACGCCGATGCGCAACCTGGACTTCAGCTCCTGGCAGGCCATGCTCTCCACCCTGGTCGGGCTGGCGGTCATCACCCTGATCGGCGTGGGCATCCGCCTGGTGTTCATGCAGACCCTGCAGCAGCGCCGCGAGCGCGAGAACCGCCAGATCAACGAGCGGCTACGCACCCTGATTGCCGCCTACAAGACGCTCGGCGGGTCGTTCACCGGCGCGTTGCATGTCGATCCGCGCCACCTGCGTGACCTGCGCCAGGCGTCTGGCGAAGGCGATGAGACGTTGAACCTGCCACTGAGCACCGGCAGCGACCGCGCACGCCGGATCCGCGATGCGGTGGAAGCGGCGCTCTCGGACATCGTGCTGCTGGGCACCGACGACCAGGTGCGGCTGGCCGCACATGCGGCCAACGAACTGGCCGCAGGCCGTGCGGTGCCGACCGCCGAGCTGGTGGTATCGCTGCGCGATTTCATCCGCGAGGCGCTGGACCTGGCGCCCATTCCCGCCAGCGTGGCGATTCCGCGCCAAGGCCCGGCGCGGCCTGCGGCCGGTGGTGCGCGGGGCAAGGCAGAGGCCGGCGACCGCGCCGGGGGCAAGGGCGGCGGCGGTGGTGGCATGGGCGGCATGGGCGGTGGCGGCGCCGGGGTGGGCATGGGCCACGGCCAGGACGACGACAGCAGCCACGCGCGCTGAGCGGGGCGGGTGGCTGCCTGGGCCGTCGATTCGCCCGCTAAAGCGCCTGCTACTTCCTGAGTTCCACGATCGGTACGAAGCCGCCATAGATCATCCGCTTGCCGTCGAACGGCATGGGATTGTTGGCCGGATCCATGCGCGGGTCCTTCATCATTTTCTCCATCCCCGCATCACGGGTGGCCTTGTCCGGCCATTCGATCCAGGAGAACACCGTCTCATCGTCCTTGGCTTCTACGGAGCGGAAGAAGTCGGTCTGCTTGCCGTGGGTGACGTCATCACCCCAGCACTCCACCACGCGCAGCGCGCCGAATTCCATGAACACCGAATCGCCTTCGTTGGCGTGTTTGATGAATTTGTCTTTGTTGGCGGTGGGTACGGCCAATACGAAACCGTCGATATAGGACATCTGCAGCCTCCGGTAACCGGTGCACCACGGCGGGCACCTTCAAGGAATACGACGCGTGGGGGCGCGGGAAATCGACAGTGCCTCCAGGGCAGGCTGGAGGCGGTGATGATTTCGTTAATCCGGCATATGCGGCCGGAAAATCAACGGGTTAAGTCACTGGCGCGCTGCATTGCAGCGAAGCAAGGGTAAGAAAACCCTTAACGACGGTGAGGAACATCCTGATATTCGCGCGCCGCTATCGGCCTCACTATGCAAGCGCCGGGCAGGCCACCCCAAGGGCCCTGCGGTTTGATGCCAGAGCTGCGTCAGCCGGTGCAACACGGAAGATGGACGCGTTAGCCGACTACTCCCCAAGAGCGGCTCCCCAGCGCGTGACGCCCTGCAAGGGTATCGTCGTGACCGGATTCCCTTCGCCCTGCCGAATCATTCCGGCATGAGTCCAGCGGCGACCTGTCGATCACTTCCATTCCCCTTGACTCCCCGCGTTGTAAACGCGAGGTTCATCGCGTGCCGCGAACACACACAGCACACCTGAAAAATGCAGCGCGCGCGTATATGACACGACGCGTCTGAATGGTTGCCAAAAATTCGCGTAGCCGAAACCGGCTCACTTCAGGGCGCGTTGTGTCGAATAACGGAGAATTTACATTCCCGATGCAGAAGCCGCTTGTGCCACTGCACGAATGAAACAACAGAAAAGGTGTACCCCCATGAAGACCTCCTTGATTGCCCTGGCGCTCGCCGCCGCTCTGCCGTTCGGCGCTTCGGCCGCTGAAGGCCTGTCCTACAATTACGCCGAAGGCGATTACGTCAAGACCGATGCCGATGGTGGCAAGGCCGACGGTTGGGGTGTGAAGGGTTCGTACGGTTTCCTGCCGAACTTCCATGCGTTTGGTGAATACAACCAGCAGAAGACCGACATCGGCAACTTCAAGGTTGACCAGTGGCGCGTCGGCGTGGGTTACAACCACGAAATCGCCACCAGCACCGACTTCGTGGGCCGCGTTGCCTACAACAAGTTCGACCCGAAGGAAGGCCTGGACTTCAACGGCTACAGCGCTGAAGCCGGTATCCGCACCGCGTTCGGCCAGCACGCCGAAGTCTACGCAATGGCCGGTTACGAGGATTACAGCAAGAAGCACGGCATCAATCCGGATGGCCAGTTCTACGGCCGCCTGGGTGGCCAGGTGAAGTTGAACCAGAACTGGGGCATCAACGGCGATATCAAGATGGATCGCCACGGTGACAAGGAATGGTCGGTCGGCCCGCGCTTCAGCTGGTAAGCGGCGTCTGATCGCTCCGTTGCGTGCCTGACTGGCGCAGCGACTAGGGCCCGGCACATGCCGGGCCTTTTTTGTGGGCGCGAAAAGCGTACCGACCAACGGTCGGTACCTACCGCCGCATCCATCGGTTGGCGGCCACCACGGATGGTCGCGGGTCCGAAGCAACGGTTGGCGGCCACCACGGATGGCCCCGGGTGCACAGCAGACGGTAGGCGGCCACCGTTGGTGGTCGCGGGCCCGCAGGCGATAATGGCTCGGCCTCCCGGAGAACCCCATGTCCCAGCCGACCCCACTGCAACACCCCCGCGTCGGCTGTGGTGCCGTCATCCAGCGTGCCGATGGGGCCGTCCTGCTGGTCAAGCGCGGGCGTCCGCCCGAGCAGGGCCACTGGGGCCTGCCCGGCGGCAAGGTCGATTGGATGGAGAAGGTGGAAGATACGGTGGTGCGCGAAGTGCTGGAAGAGACCGGACTTCGCATCGCGTTGGAGCGGCTGCTCTGCGTGGTGGACCACTTCGAGCCGGCGCTGGGCCAGCACTGGGTGGCACCGGTCTACCTGGCGCGCACGCTGGACGACACGCCGGCCGCGTCGCTCGAACCCGAAGCAATCCTTGCCGTGGACTGGTTTGCGGCCGACGCGTTGCCCGCCCCCTTGACCCGCTCCGCCACCGAAGGCCTGGCGCGGCTCGCCGAGCCGCGCTGAACCGCGCGCTATCGCCGCGCGGCGGCGCCGTCACCGCGCGCCACCGCTTCCACCTCCTCGCGGCTGGTACACGCGGCATCGCCCGGCGTGGTCATCGCCAAAGCGCCGTGTGCCGCGCCGAGCTCCACCGCCGCCTGTTCGCCCAGGCCTTCCAGCAGGGCATGCACCACGCCGGCCACGAACGCATCGCCGCCGCCCACGCGGTCCAGCAGGTCGACTTCGCGCGCGGCGGAGACGAACAGCGCCTCGCGGTTGCGCAGCGCGCCGGCCCAACCGTTGCGGGCCGCGTTGGTCGCATCGCGCAGGGTGAACGCCACCGCCTGCAGGTTGGGGAACCGTTCCATTGCGCGGAGCGCGGCCGCATCGGCCGGTCCCACATCCATCGGTGTCTCGCGACGGCCCAGGTCGGCCAGGTCCATGCCGAGGCAGGCGGCAAAGGAATACTCATCGCCAATGAGCAGGTCGCACTCGGCGGCGATGGCGCAGTTGGCGTGCCGTGCCGCGTCCGGATCCGGGTGGCTGTTCCACAGGCTGGCGCGGTAGTTGAGGTCGTAGGACACCGCCACGCCATGCCGGCGCGCCGCGCGCACGGCAGCGATGGCCGTCTGCGCGCTGTGCTCGGACAACGCCGCGAAGATGCCGCCGGTGTGCAGCCAGCGCACCCCGTGCACGCCGAACAGCGTGTCCCAGTCGATCTCGTCAGGCTGAAGTTGCGAGGCGGCCGAGTACGCCCGGTCGGACACCCCCAGCGGCGCGCGCACGCCGAAGCCGCGCTCGGTGAAGTTCAGCCCCATCCGCGTGTTGCGGCCAATGCCGTCGTACTCGCGCCAGAGGATCTGGCTGCTGTCCACGTCGCCGGCCTGGATCAGCTGCTGGGCCAGCAGGCCCAGCTCGTTGCGAGGCAGTGCGGTCAGCACCGCCGTGGCATGGCCGAAGGTACTGCTCAACCCGCGTGCCACGTTGTACTCGCCGCCGCCTTCCCATACCTGGAACTGGCGGGCGTTGCGCACGCGGCCTTCGCCCGGGTCGAACCGCAACATCACTTCACCCAGCGCCATCGCAGCCCAGCGCGGGCTAGGGTGGGGCGCCAGCTGGAACCGTTGCGCGCTCATCGTGCGGTGCACCCGAGCAGGGCCAGGTCCACGCCTTCCGCCATGCGCCGGTAGCCTTCGTCGTTCGGGTGCAGGAAATCGCGGGTGATGGCTTCCGGCAGGAATTCCGGCTTGGCCGGATCGCGCAGGATCTGGTCGAAGTCGATCAGCGCATCGAAGCCACTGCGCCCACCGCGCATCCAGGTGTTGAGCGTGGTGCGGGTGCCGGCCGATACGGGTTCGTAGCGGTCCGATCCGCCGAACGGCGTCATCGTTGCGGCAATGGCGCGGATGCCGTTGCTGTGCAGGCGCTCGGCCACCTGCCGGTAGCCCAGCACCATGTCATCGGCGTTGCGGCCGGCCACCGGCGGGGTGCCGCCGTCATGGCGGATATCGTTGATGCCTTCGAACAGGATCACCCGGTCCACGTGCGGCAGCGCGATCACATCGCGGTCCAGCCGGGCCAACGCACTGTGGCTGCGGCCATGGTCCATCACCTTGTTGCCGCTGATGCCGGCGTTGACCAGCACCACCTGGTCCGGGCAGGCCTGCTGCAGGCGGGTGGCCAGCAGCGAAGGCCAATCACCGTTGCTGCCGCGCGTGGCGGTGGCACCTTCGGTGATCGAATCGCCCAGTGCGACCACCACGATCGGCGTGGTGCTGCGCTCGGCCAGCACCGCCGACACCACGTTCTGCCGGTAGGCCAGCTTCACCTTGTCGGCAACCTCGGCCTGGCGGCCGTCGGCAATGCGCAGCGCGGTGCGGCGCACCGCCGGCTGGGTGGGTTCGGGGAAATACACGGTGAGTGAGACATCAGCTAGCGCCGGCACCGCCATCGGCACCGGGTCGCTGAGCAGCACCGCGCCCACCGGCACGGTGACCTCGCTGCGCCCGTTGAAGGTCACCAGCTTGGCCGGCGTGGCCGTGCCGGTGCGCTGTGCGGTGGCGCCGCCGATATGCAGCGGCGCCACGCCCAGCTCGTTGGTGATGCGGAAGCGCAGCGCGGTGGCCGAGCTGGCCAGGCGCATGTCCTGGCGCACGGTCTGGTTGGCGAACTGCACCGGTGCTTCCGGCGTGCCGTCCTGGCGGTCGGGCGCCGGCGAGGCGGTCCAGGCCGGTACCCAGACCTGGGCCTGGGTGGGCAGCGCCGCGGCGCTGGTGGCAAGTGCAAATGAAAGTGCAGTGATCCAGCGCAGCATGGCGGCCCTCCCAGGCGGTCAGCGGTCTATCAGGAGAAGTAGGTGCCGCCGTTGACGTCGACGTTGGCACCGGTGATGAAGCCGGCCGCGTCCGAGGCCAGGTACACGGCGGTGTCGGCCGCTTCCTGCGGGCGGCCCTGGCGGCGCAGCGGGGTGTTGCCGGCCACGGCGGTACGCACTTCCGGCTTGGTGAACTCATCGTGGAAGCGGGTGGCAATCATGCCGCAGCACAGCGCGTTGACGCGGATACCGCGCGGGCCCAGTTCCTTGGCCATGGCGCGGGTGAAGGTCATCACGGCGGCCTTGGCGGTGGCGTAGATCGACGCGCCCGGTCCACCGCCATCGCGGCCGGCCTGCGAGGCGAAGTTCACGATCGCGCCGCCTTCGGGCATGTGCGGCACCACCGCATGGGTGGTCAGGTAGACCGAGCTCATGTTGAGGTCCATCACCTTGTGGAAGAACGCCGGGTCGATCTCGGCCAGCGGGCGGCGCTGCACCATGCCACCGGCCACGTTCACCAGCACGTCGATCCGTGGCCCGAACGCAGCCTGCGTGGCGGCAACCAGGCTGGCCACGGCCTGCGGGTCGGTCACGTCGGCGCGGTGCACGATGGCGGTGCCGCCGGCGGCCTGCACCTGCTGCAGGGTTTCCTGCGCGCTGGCTTCGTCGTTGGCGTAGTTGATGCACACCTTGGCGCCGGCCGCGGCCAGCTTCAGCGAAATCTCACGGCCGATATCGCGGCCGCCACCGGTGACGATCGCCACCTTGTCCTTGAACTGATTCATTTGGTACTCCAGTGATGCGAGGGGGAAAAGGAAAACCTCAGCGGGAAGGCGGCGCGTCGAGCTTCTCGACGCGTCCGGTCACCAGCCACAGGGCAAGCAGGGAAGCGGGCACCAGCGCCGCCACCAGGATGAAAATGGGTGCATAGGAGTCGCGGGTCATCACCGGCACCAGCCAGGTGATGATCAGCGTGCCGGCCACGGCGGCCATGCCGCCCAGCCCGGCCAGCGAGCCGACCGATCTGCCATTGAAGATGTCGCCGGGCAGGGTCTGGATGTTGCCGATGGCGATCTGGAAACCGAACAACACGAAGGCAATGGTCACCACCGCCCACACCGGGTCGGTGGCCAGCACCGCGCCCAGCAGCGCCGGGGCCATGATCGCCCCGCCCAGGGTGATGACCCATTTGCGTGCGCGGTCCACGCTCCAGCCGGCCCCGATCAGCCGCCCGGACAACCAGCCGCCGCCGAGGCTGCCGATCATCGCGCCCACGTACGGCACCCAGGCAAAGATGCCGATCTGCTTGATGTCGAAACCGAAGGTATCGGCCAGGTAGATCGGCAGCCACGACACGAACAGCCACCAGATCGGGTCGATGAAGAAGCGCGTGGTGAGGATGCCCCAGGTCTGCCGGTGGCCCAGGAGTTGGCGCACGTTCGGCACGTATTCGACCTTGGGCACGGCCGGCTGTTCGGCCGGCGCATCCAGGATCAACGCGCGTTCGGCCGCGCTCACCCACGGGTGCTTGTCCGGCCCGGCGCGGTAGATGATCAGCCACGGCAGCAGCCAGACGAACCCGATGGCGCCGATGAGGATGAAGGTGCCGCGCCAGCCCAGCCACAGGAACAGCACCGCGATGAGGGGGGCGGAAATGATGGCGCCGATCGACGCGCCGGCGTTGAACACGCCTTGCGCCAGGGCCCGCTCGCGTGCCGGGAACCATTCGGCGTTGGCCTTGACCGCGCCGGGCCACGCGCCTGCTTCACTGATGCCGAGCATGGCGCGCACGATGCTGAAAGACAGGATCGAGTGGGTCACCGAATGCAGCGCGATCGAGATCGACCACACCGCAATCGACAGCGCGAAACCCATGCGGGTGCCGATGATGTCGAACAGGCGGCCGAACACGAACTGGCCGGCGGCGTAGAACAGCATGAACACCGTGACCAGCAGCGCGTAGTCTTCCTTGGTGGCGCCCACGTCCTTGGAAATCTGTGGCCACATCACCGCCAGGGCGTTGCGGTCGATGTAGTTGATCACCGTGGCCACCGCGATCAGCGCCACGATCAGCCAGCGCACGTAGGAACGGGTTCGGGTGCTCACGTTCATTTGCCGCCCTTGCCGGTGGCCGTATCAAAGCGCTTCCAGCCACCGTTCCAGCTCCAGCGCTGGCCGTCGCCGCTCACCTCATGGCTGCCGCCCTTGGACGGGTCATCGGCAATGCCCAGCGCCAGCCGCTGGCCACCGGCCAGGTCCAGTACCAGCACGCTGGCGTCCCTTCCGCGGTAGTGCACCAGCCGGTCGATGCGGCTGTTGGCGCCGCGCACGGTTTCGGCGGTGCCGTCGTACTGGCCATGCGGCTCCAGCACCCCGTAGAAGGTCGTGGACGCCTGGCCATCCACGCGCTGCAGCAGCAGCGGTTCGCGGCGCAGGTTGAAGGAAGGATCGTTCGCACCGCTTTCGCCGATCAACGCCCGTGCCGGCGCGGTGCTGGCGAAGCGGTAAGTGTAGAAGCGCCCGTCCAGCAGCCAGGTCAGGCTGCGCGCCTCGGGGCCCGGTTCGCTGGAGGCATCCACCCACACGTGCTGGTAGCCGTTGGCCTTGCCCAGCACCGGGCGCGTGGTCACCGCCGACTGCGCCTTGAAGCCCACGTCCATGATGTGGCCGTTGAAGTGCAGCGGCAGGTCGTAGCGGGCCGGCGTGCTGCCGTCCACGCGCAGCAGGTCCAGCACCACCGGCTGGCCCAGCGACGGGTGCGCGAGCAGCGCCTGGGTGCGGGTGAAGCTCACCCCGTCATACGCACCCTCCATGCGTGCCGACACGATCTGGGTGTCGTCGGTCACCGCGAACAGCAGCGGGGCCGGGGCCAGCGGCTGGCCCTTCTTCCAGTCGCCGCCGAAGTGGCTCTGCTCGTTCACCACCAGGGTGTTGTGCGCCAGCGTCTGCCGCGCCCAGCTGGTGTTCTCTGGCAGGTAGATGCCGCCGGACTTGGCTTCGATGTTGAGGAAGCGGGCGGCGCCGTAGTCGGTGACCACACGCTGGCCGTTGTCGTAGAACAGCCAGTTGAGCTTGTCGAAGTGGCCGTGGCCCATGCCCTGCTTGGTGTTCTTCATCACCAGTGCCTGGCCGTCTTCGCCGCCCATGCGCAGGATGGCCAGCGCGCCTTCGGTGCCGTCCGGGCCATCGCGCAGCAGGGTGGGGACGAAGGCGTAGGGCTTTGCCTTGTCTTCAGCCAGCGCCTTGGCCACCTGCAGCCCTTCGGGCGAGAGCAGCACGCGCTTCTGGCCCTTGGCGACCGACAGCAACCGTGCATCGCCGGTGTTGGCGTACGCGATGTCGATGCCGGCAACCAGCTCTTCGGTGTCCAGGCCCTTGTCCAGGATCGCGTCGTTGATCGGGATGAAGTAGCCGCCGTAGCTGCTCTGTACCAGCGCATCCACCGCCTTGAGCAGCACCCCGTCGCGGCGCTTGAAGATGCCGCGTTCGGGTTCGTTGCGCTGTATCGCGTTGGCGAACAGGATGAAGGGCGCCAGCGCATAGCGCTGGTAGTAAGGGCCCTCTTCGTAATAGCCATCCGGCGAGAACAGCTGGTCCACCTGCTTGAGGAAGCCGGCGTTGCCATCGCGCTTGCTGCCCTTCAGCGCCTGGTCCACCAGCACCGGGTCGCGCAGCACGTACCCGGTCATGCCGGTGGCGGCCACCGCCCAGGTGGCGTGGTTGTGGATCTTGTCGAAGTTCTCCGGGTTGCCGCTCAGGAACTGCGCCATCGGCCGGAACACGTTGTCGTCGATGGTGCGGCGCTCATCGGCGCTGAGGCTGTCGCGGATCGCGTCGTAACCCTGCACCGCGTTGACCAGCCACACCGAATCATTGAGGGTCTGCCAGAACAGACGCCCGGGAATCTGCCCGCGTCCTTCCGGATGCGCGCCCAGGCCGGGGTACAGCGTGGCGTAGCCGAGCAGTACATCGCGCGCGAAGTTTGCATACGCCTTGTCGCCGGTGAGCCGGTACAGCGCGCCTGCGGCCTGGATGGCCTGGTAATTGCGCTTGTGCTGTTCGTGGGTGTAGCCGCCGCCCTTGTCCTTGGGCACCGGCACATCGATGCCGGCTTTCATCATCGCGCGCACCAGCTTCTCGGCACGCGCCTGTTCCCTGGCGAACATCGGGTAGCCGGCGCCATCGCGGCGCATCTGCTCCCACTGGGCGGCGGTGACCAGCACCGGTGCGCTGCCGGCTTCGGCACCGCGCGTGGCGGCGTTGGGCGCCTGGGCGTGCGCGGCGGGCAGCGCGGCGGCGCTGAAGGTGGCCGCCAGCAGCAGCATCAGGGGCGTGGAACGCGTCATGGCAAAGTCTCGGCTGGGGTATCGGACTGCAGCGCCGCCGTAGCGGTGAACGTGGTGTTGCGCAGGCGCAGGTGCGGCTCGCCTGTCTGATGGGTGAAGCGCACCCGGCCGCTGCGCAGCCACGTGGTGTCGCTCAGGTGGGCCTGCTGCACGCCGTGCAGGCGCAGGCTGGTGTCGCCCGCGTTGCCCACCTGTTCCAGGCGGCTGCCGCGCAGCGCGAACGCCGGCCCGAAGGTGCTTTCATCGGTGCCGCCGCGGTAGAGGTTCACCAGCGGGCCACCGATGCGCTGGAACACCGAATCGACGATCTCCACCGTTTCGGCGTTGTAGGTGCCCAGGTCATCAGTCTCGGCAGCGGCGGCGATCACGCTGCCGCTGATGTCGTTCACCGTCACGCCGTGCAGCCGGATCAACGCGGCGAACGTGCCCTTGCCGGTGTTGATCACATCAAAGGCCTTGTTGCTGCTCAGGTCGTGGATGCGGCTGTCTTCGATGGCCAGGGTGTAATCGAAGGCCTGGCTGCCCGGCGGTACCCGGATCACCGCATTGCCGGCCGCATCCGGCGCCAAGCTGCCGTCGATCTCCAGCCCGGCCAGGCGCAGCGAGCCGCCGGGCCGGATCTCGAACAGCGACGGTCGTGAGAAACGCAGCGTGGCCTTGCCCTTGGCCGGGCCGATCACGCTCAGCGGGTGGTTTACCGCCAGCACCTGGCTGACGCGGTAGTCACCGGGTTGCAGCTGCAGGCGGTCGCCTGCGGCGCTGGCCGCCATGGCGGTCACCAGGGTGTCTTCGCCCGGCGCGACGCGATGCGCGCGGCCGCTGTCCAACGCGGCCTGGGTGACCTGTTTGGGATACCACGCCACGCCGACCTGTTCGCGCGGCACCGGCGCCAGGTCGCGCGGTGCGCCCACCTCAATGCCGGCCGGCGGATACAGCAGGCCGTTGGCCGCGCGCTGCAGGGTGAGGCTGCGGCCCTGCACGCCGTTGGGGAAACCGGGCGACGCCGCCGGGCTCTGCACGTTGCCGCTGAAGGCAATGCCGGCAAGGTCGCCCTGCGTGCGCAGCAGCTCGCCGCTGCCATCGCCGACGAACAGGTTGTCGGCGATCTTGCTGCGCACGGGCATCGCGTTGCGCTCCTCGTCCAGCCCGGCGCCGAGGAACAGGTAGCGCGCCTGCACGAAGCTGTTGTGGCTGATCAGCGCGTTGTCCACCTGCTCATAGCGGTTGAGTGGCGCATCGCGGGTGCCGGCCATCACCGCCAGGGCCGAGGCAAAGCCATCGCCGGCCACGCCTTCGAAATAGTTGTCGCGCACGATCTGGTCGCGGTTGATCACCCGCACGCCACCGGTATGCGGCTTGCCGTTGCCCAGGAAGATGTTGCGCTCCACCACGTTGCCGTGGCCGTGGCGCAGCACCATCGAGCCGCGTGATTCCTTGAACACGTTGCCGCGGTAGAGGTTGCCGCCGGACTTGTTGGAGACGATCTCCACCTCGCCATCGCAGTGCTCGAACCAGTTGTTCTCGACCACCGTGTTGGAAGCCGACTGCGAATCATGGCTGGTGCCCACCCGGATGGTCTCGCCGCCGTTGCTGCCCAGGTTGGGGCGCGGCCCGAACCAGTTGTGGTCGATGCGGTGGCGGTTGTCCAACCCGCTGGTGGCATTGCGCACCACCACCAGGGTGGTGCCGGCGTTGGTCTTGCCCACCAGCTGGTTGTGGTCGAAGCGGTTGAATTTGCCGTACATCGCCACCCAGTTATCGGACTGGGCGCGGTCGGGCTTGTTGTAGCCATCAATCACGATGCCGGTGACCCGGCTGTGCTCGGCCCAGGCCTTGGAGGAGCTGCGGAAGCTCACCACCTCACCACCCGGCGCCCAGCCATCGCGGAAAATCAGGTTGGACACTTCCAGATAGGCCCCGGCCAGCCGCAGCTGCGATTGCCCGCTCAGGATCACCTTCCCGGGCGTCTGCGCGGTCAGACGAATTGGTTGACCAATTGCGCCGGTCCCCGTCAGCAGCAGATCGACATCCCGCCACACGCCATCCGCCAGAATTAGGGTATCGCCAGGTTTCAGGCCCTTGGCGGCAACAGCGTACCCAGCAGCGTCATGCACCAGATACTCAGCCGCCCAGGCAAACCCGGGACAGAGGAGCAGTACCAGAATGGTAGGGGCGGTTCCCAAACGCCCGCCCGTACGGCCCATCGGCGCTTTAACGCACGGGCCCCACCAACACCAACGCTTTACCGCCTTACCCGGACCCACATCTTGTTGCTGTGCCACAGGTTAACCCTCCCAGATCACCATGGACGCCAACGCGAGTCCGGATGGTAACAGCCTCGACCGCAACGACGTCAACCACAATCGCATACCACTTTAGGCATATGTGGTTGGCCATTTGCGCAAATATCTGCTGCATCCGCACATAAAATTGGTTGTAACTGGCCTAGGTGCATCACCGGGGTAGACTTTAGTACCAATTCATTGACATTGGTCCTCCAACCGTGAATCTTCCGGATCGAATCCGTGTAATCGGACGATCCATCCTGGGAGGGAGATCACGATGTTGCATGACCGCCGTACGGCCTCGCCACGAGGCTTCCGCCACACCGCGCTGCACAGCGCGCTGTTCTATGCCCTGTGTGCCACCGCGGCCTTGCCGCTGGCCCACGCACAGGACGCCGCCCCGGCCGCCGCGCCGGCGCAGGCCACCACCCTGGACCAGGTCCAGGTGACCGGTACCCGCGGCACCATCCAGACCTCGATCGACAAGAAACGCGACGAGACCGTGGTGTCCGACGTGCTCTCGGCCGAAGACATCGGCGACCTGCCGGCGCTGTCCATCGGCGAAGCCATCGAAACCATCACTGGCGCCTCCACCCACCGCGAGAAGGGCGGCGCCTCGGAAATCTCGATCCGCGGGCTGGGCCCGTTCCTGGGCTCGTCCACCTTCAACGGCCGCGAGGCCACCAACGGCAGCGGCGACCGCTCGGTGAACTTCAACCAGTTCCCCTCGGAGCTGATCAACACCGTGGCCATCTACAAGACCCAGCGCGCCGACTTCGTCGAAGGCGGCACCGCCGGCACCGTCAACATGGAAACCGTCAAGCCGCTCGAGTACGGCAAGCGCACCCTCCAGTTGGACGGGCGCGGCACCTGGCAGGAATACGACGACCGGCTCAAGGATGGCGACGGCGTGGGCTGGCGCGGTACCGCCAGCTACATCGACCAGTTTGATTTCAGCGGCGGCGGCAAGCTTGGCGTTTCGCTCGGCCTGCAGGCGCTGGAAGGCAGCAACCCCGAAGAAATGTTCTCCAGCAGCACCACCTGGGCCGCCTGCGATGGCCGCGAAGTGGTCGGCGCCACCCGCAACTGCACCCAGGTCAACGGCAACGACGTGGCCAACGGCGTGCCGTATTACCTGGTGCCCGGCAGCCGCCTGTATCGCCAGTTCATCGAACACGACAAGCGCGATTCGCAGTTCGGCGCGCTGCAGTGGCGGCCCAACGACGCGGTGGAAGTGAACCTGGATTACCAGCACTCCAAGCGCGACTACACCGAAGACCGTTCGGACCTCACGCTGTCGTCGATGATGCGCAACCTCAACAACCGCGTGGTCAGCGATGACGGTGCGCTGCTCAGCCACACCGGTAGCACCACCATCGATTCCACCGGCAATTTCCTGGAACGCAACGAGGAATACACCGGCGGCGGGTTCAACGTGATCGTGCGGCCCAGCGCGGCGTGGATGTTCTCCACGGATCTGTCCTACTCCAACACCCAGCGTTCGCAGATCGAGCGCTCCACCCGCCTGCGCGCCGGTCGTACCGACGTCAACGGCAGGCCGGTGGCCGGCATCAAGAACACCCGCTATGTCGACTACACCTACGACTACAGCGGCGATGTGCCCAGCATCTACCTCGATCCGGCGTTCGATGTGAACAACCCGGACAACTTCACCGATTCAGCCCTGATCCGCCGCCGCCAGCAGGACCGCGAACACACCATCCGCGCCGGCCGCTTCGATGCGGCATTCACCCCGGAAAGCGGCTTCTTCACCGCGCTCAAGGGTGGCCTGCGCCGTTCCGAAGCGACCTACACCGACTTCACCGACACCGTGGATGTCACCACCACCAATGTCGCCGCGATCCGCGCCGCCAACCAGGCCTGCCGCCAGGCCTTCCCGCAGGATGATTTCCTGGCCAACGCCAGCGGCAACACCATCGACCAGTGGGCCACCTTCGACAGCCGCTGCCTGTTCAAGGCCTTCACCGGCGTGGATGACACCGGCCTCAGCGCGGACCTGCGCGACCCGGCCAACAACGATGTGACCGAGAAAACCAGCGCCATCTACCTGATGGGCGACTACAGCAGCGAGTGGTTCGGCGTGCCGGTCACCGGCAACATCGGCGTGCGCTGGGTGCACACCGACGTGCGTTCGATGGGCCTGCGCAGCGGGCTGGACGTGGTCAACAATCCCGACGGCACCGTGACCCTGCGGCCCACCGGCGATTTCACCCGGCAGGTGCTCAAGGCCAGCAACAACGAATGGCTGCCCAGCTTCAACGCCGCCTTCGAACTGCGCCCGGACCTGCTGCTGCGCGTGGGTGCCTACCGCGCGATGTCGCGCCCGGACCTCGCCGCGCTCGGCTACGGCCGCAGCTTCAACCTGGATGAAGTGGATACCGAGTTCGGCAGCGTGGCTGATGCACTGGGCAACATCACCGCCACCGGCAACCCGCGCGCCACCCCGCTGATGTCGTGGAATGCCGATGTCTCGCTGGAGTGGTACGCCAACGCCGATTCCATGCTGTCCACCGCCGTGTACTACAAGCAGTTCAACGGTGGCTCGGTGCCGGTGGTGGTGGGCGAGAACTTCGACATCGACGGGGTGAGCGTCACCGTGCCGGTGGAGCAGTTGGCCACCAGCGACCAGAAGAGCGACCTGATCGGCTTCGAGCTCACCGGCTCGCACAGCTTCTCCTACCTGCCGGGCATCTTCGCCGGGCTGGGCGTGAAGGCCAGCTACAACTACGCCCATTCCAACTTCAAGACCGAAGACCTGCGGCTGGGCGAGTCCACCGACCCGGGTACCGGCATCGTCACCCCGGGCATCGTGGAGCCGGCCAACATCTTCGGCCTGTCCAAGCACGTGGCCTCTGCGCAGGTGTACTGGGGCCTGGGCAAGCTGGACCTGCAGGCCATCTACAAGTACCGCTCCGATTACTACCAGCAGTTCGTGGGCGACCCGGCGCAGAACCGCTACGTGCGCGACAATGGCTCGCTGGACTTCCGCGCCACCTACAAGGTGAACAAGCACCTGTCGGTATCGCTGTCGGCCAGCAACCTCACGGACGAGCCGCGGGTGTCGGATATGCCCATCCTGGGCAGCTTCCGCGAGTACACCACCTACGGCCGGCGGTATTATCTGGGGGTACGCTACCGTTTCTAAGCGCAACTCCGGTTCCCAGCCACCGTACAGCCAGGCCTTGAAGATGTCCGAACCCCGCCTTTACCAGTCCATTGCCGCTGAAATCGTCGCGCTGATCGAGAAGGGCGAATTCCCGCCCGGCTCGCGCCTGCCCGGCGAACGCGACCTGGCCGAACGGCTGGGGGTGAGCCGGGTCACGGTGCGCGAAGCGGAAATCGCCCTGGAGGCGCAGGGCCTGATCACCATCAAGACCGGCTCGGGCGTGTACGTGAAGGCACGTCCGGCGGCCGCCCCTGGCGCGCTGCCGGATGTATCGGCGTTCGACCTCACCGCCGCCCGTGCGGTGATCGAAGCCGAGGCGGCGGCCATGGCCGCCAGCCGCATCACCGATGCGGAAGTGGAAATGCTGGAAGGGCTGATTGCGGCAATGACCGACCCGACCTCGAGCGAGGCGGCGGCCAGCGAGGCCGACCGCCAGTTCCACCTGGCCATTGCGCGCATTGCCGGCAACCCGGTGGTGGAGCACTGCGTGCAGCTGATCTGGCGCATGCGCAACGAGTTGCCGCGGGTGCGTCAGGTGTATGCCAACGTGTGCCACAACGACGGCGACACCCGCAACGACGAACACACCGCCATCCTCGATGGCCTGCGCCTGCGCGACCCCGGCGCGGCGCGCACGGCAATGCGCAATCACTTCCAGCGGCTGTTCGAATCCATGCTGGAAGCTACGGAAAATGAAGCGCTGGCGGAAATCCGCCGGCGCACCCAGCAGGACCGCGAACGCTTCCTGGCCGCCACCGCGCGATAAGGGGGGGTTATTCCCCCTGGTACTGCTTTTCTTCCACCAGCTGTGAGCCGGCAATCCGGTTGATCTCGTTCTTTACCTTCACCCGCTCGCCGTTGGTGCCATAAACACCGCGCGCCAGCTGGATGAACTGATCATCGAACACCTGCGCCGCTTCCTTGTCGCGCAGCTGGTCCTGGATATCCCACATCCGCACATTGATGGCCTTGAGCTGGGTCTTCAGCGCCTCCAGCCCCGGCTGGGCGGCCAGCTGTTCCTGCCACAGCGGCAGCAGCCCATCCAGTTCCGTGCGCACGTTGGCCACCTTGCCGGCATCGGTGATGCGTTCGGCCTTGATTTCCAGGATGGTGATCTTGTCGATCAGCTCGCCAATCGATACCGGGGTCAGGATCGCGTCCACGCCATTCTCGCTGCAGGTCAGTCAGGGCCGCCATGATAACGCGGGCCGCCTGAAGGCCTGGTGGGCAGCTTTTACGCCGAATTTGCGCGCCCCGCCGCTGCGGCGCATGGCGCCTTTACGGCCACGCTCACCACACTGTGCGCTTCAACGGCGCGGCCGTTTTCAGGAGTGGTGGACGTGGTGGCAAAGCAGGAAACAGGGCGCGCACTGCGCCGGATGAGCGGCGTGGCACTTGGCCTTGCACTCAGTGGCTCGGCGCTGGCGGGCGTGGACGGTAGCGCCACGCTGACCTCCGATTACGTCTGGCGCGGCAGCTCGCAGACGATGGAAGATCCCACCGTGCAGGCCGGGGTCAAGCTCAGCAGCGAATCGGGCTGGTATGCCTCGGTCTGGGGCTCGGGTGTGTCGTTCGAGCCCGATGCCGGTGCACGCAGCGAATTCGACATCGTCGCCGGCTGGAGCGGTGCGCTGGCGCCGGATTGGGCGCTGGACGTCAACCTCACCCGTTACCTGTACCCGTCCACCGACGTGGACCTGGACTGGACCGAGCTCAACAGCACGCTGACCTGGAAGGAGCGCTACTGGGTGAGCGCCGGCGTTTCCGACGACGCCCTGGCCAGCGGCCGCACCGGCACCTACGCCCAGCTGGGCGCACGGCTGCCGCTGGGCGAGCAGTGGCGCATCGAAGGCACGGTGGGCCAATACTGGCTCGACAGCGCGTACGCCGACGACTACCTGCACGGCCAGCTCAGCGCCATCTGGAAAGTGCATGGCCCGTGGGAGCTGCGCCTGACCGCACACGACACCGACCGCGCCGCCAAGCGCCTGTTCGGCAGCAACGCCGGCTCCCGCGTGGAATTCGCGATCCAGACAACGTTCTGAGGTGCGGGCGGTGATTGAAACCGCACCGTCTTGCCAGCGGTCATGCCTTACCGGGGTACCCACCCGCGCGTGCGGTCGATAGGGATGCGACCCTACCGGCGTCGCCCATGCCGCATCGCCAATGCGCACCGACCAGGGCCGGTGCGCAAAAACCTGACCGTCGGCGCGCCGGGAGGGTAATTGGATGGACTCGCCCCTCGCCGAGGCGTCTGGGCGCCATGGTGGCAACCTATAGCCACCAACAGCGAGGGA
>NZ_JAGXKC010000120.1:0-1262 GCF_019091045.1 Stenotrophomonas sp. GbtcB23
ACCGGGCGCGGGGTGATCTGCAACCTGTCACCCCGCGTGCCGGTGCACTCCAGCGCAATCGCGATCACGCGCCCGGTCACCGGCGGGAAGGCAGTTCAACCGTCACCTTCAGCGCGTCAAGGCATTCCGAAGTGCCAAGCGTGATCGTTCCGTCGTGTGCTTCTACTGTGTCATGGACGATGGACAAGCCTAATCCGCAGCCCTCCGTGCCACTTTCGAATCGACGGGAACGTGGCAGCGAGGGAGGTGGGGATCCGGGACATGGCAGGCATGCAGGCCGGCCTGGATCAAGGCTGAATTGGGCGGTGGTCAAGTAGCCATTAGAGTTTTGATTAGAGTTTTGAAATGCTTTCGTTGAGGTTGGGACGCGAGCCGGCCGTCAACCGGACGGCCGGCAGCACCCGCGCACGCTTATTTGGGCATCAACACGCCATCAATCACGTGCACCACCCCGTTGGACTGCCCCACGTCCGCAGTCGTCACAGCGGCCTTGCCGCCCTTGGCATCCACGACCCACACCTTGCCGTCGGCAAGCTTGACCGTAAGCTTCTCGCCTTCGACCGTAGTCAGCATGCTGGATTCACCGCCTTTCTTGGCCGCCGCCGTGAGCTGCGCCGCGGTATGGCTGCCGGGAACCACGTGATACGTCAGGATCTGGGTCAACTTCGCCTTGTTTTCCGGCTTCAGCAGCGTATCGACCGTGCCTTTGGGCAGCTTTGCGAAGGCGTCATTGGTAGGCGCGAAGACCGTGAACGGGCCCGTCCCGGACAGGGTGTCGACAAGCCCAGCCGCCTTGACGGCCGCAACCAGCGTCGTGAGATTCTTTGCAGCCGACGCATTCTCGACAATGGTCTTGGTGGGATACATGGCCGCGCCGCCCACGGTCGGATTGGTGGCAGCCGATACGCTGGCGGTTGCAAGAACTGCTGCGATGCACGGAGCGATAGCGAGACGCCGAATGGAGATGTACATGGGTAGGTCCTCTGATCATGGCGCACAACGTTGTGCCTCTATAGCTACGCAGCGAGGCGGGGTACGGATGCAGTCCCTGGCCTTTGCAGATCGCCTTGAAAGCAAACACGTTCAGCCAGACACTCACGGCGCTTTCACCACGTTCTAGAATGGGCGCACGCCTCCACCTCAGCGAGTTGCGGAATGCCGTGGATTGACCTGCGCAGCGACACCGTCACCCAACCCACCCCCGCGATGCGCCAAGCCATGGCCACCGCCGAAGTAGGGGATGACGTCTATCAGGACGACCC
>NZ_JAGXKC010000121.1:0-1254 GCF_019091045.1 Stenotrophomonas sp. GbtcB23
AATTGGAGGCACGTTAGCGTGACTAAAGGTCGTGCGCTGCCGACGGGGGCTCAGCCGAGAAGCTTTTGGATCCGAAAGCCAAGCTTGAGGTCTTTTCACATGCCGCTGTTCAACTACGACGACCGAGTCCGCGTCATTCATGGTGCAAGTTCGCACTTGAGGCCAGGGAGCGACGCTTGGGTGGTTGGCATATTTGAAGAGCGACCTCTCGGCGCATACTTTGCTGACTTTCCAGACGGCGTGATCTACACCATTGAATTCGATGATGGGCAGGCTGCCGATGTGCATGAGGGGCAGTTGGAGGCGAAGCTGTAGTTGGGCTTGTCGGGCGCTACCAGGTCGATGTGAGAGGTGCGCGCCATGCAGAACGCCGCGGTTGTCCGCGGCGTCTTCTTGTCAGCTTAGGCGGCCGGCGTCAGCCCAGTAGCTTGCGCACCTTGTTCAACGCCGAAATGAACCGCTCGATCAGCGCATGCGTGTTGTAGAACACGAGAGACGCGCGGCAGGTGGCCGCCACGCCGTAGTACTGCAGCAGCGGGTGGGCGCAGTGCTGGCCGGAGCGGATGGCCACCCCTTCCAGGTCAAGCAGGGTGGCCAGGTCGTGTGCATGCGCGCCTTCGATCAGGAAGGAGACGACCGCCGCCTTGTCCGGCGTGGTGCCGAAGATGCGCAGGCCGTCGAACTTGTTCAGTTCTTCGGTGAAGTGCGCCAGAAGCTCGCCTACGCGCGCTTCCACGTGTTCCAGACCCAGCGATTCGAGTGGTCCACCGCCACGCCCAAGCCGCGGAAGCCGGCGATGTTCGGGGTGCCGGCTTTATGGGGTGTTGTAAATGTTGCGATTGGAGCGGAAAGTGCCCGCAGCAACTTCAGCGAGGGGAATGTTGCGGCAGGGCTGGTTGACTCCATAGGGGTCACCATCGGCCTGACAGCGACTGCCGTGGCGATTCACGTAAAAGATGCGGCAGAAGGGCGTCCGTCCGCATCGCCGGAGGACCTTCCAAGAACAAGATGAGGTGCAAGTATGATGTCTGAGCTCCTGTTATTGCAGAAATGGTATGCGCGGCATTGCGACGGAGATTGGGAGCATTCTTATGGCATGAAAATAGATACGCTGGATAATCCCGGGTGGATGTTGACGGTTGACCTGGTCGACACCGGACTGAGTGGATCATCTTTGCCAAGGTCACGCATTGATCGGTCCGATATCGATTGGATACAGTGCGAAGTGTCGAGTGATACGTACATTGCCTGTGG
>NZ_JAGXKC010000122.1:0-1227 GCF_019091045.1 Stenotrophomonas sp. GbtcB23
AGCTTCTCCGGCTCTGCGAGCCAGGACGGTTTCGGCAGGCTGCCGGCGGTTGAAGTAGGCAACAGTCTTTTCATGATAGGCGACCTTGTCTTATCGGGTAATCAAACAGCGTGGCTGGCGGACCACTGCTGAAGAATGGTCCCGTATGGTTTGATGAAGTGTTCTTCGGCAAATTTGCCCTGTTCAACGGCAAGCCTGCTACGCTCTTCGCGGTCGTAGACAATCCGCGTCAGCGAATAGTCCTGGTGCTTCAAGCTTGGCTGATAGAAAGCGCCTGCGACGGAGTTGGCGTTGTAAATCTCGGGCCGGTAGATCTTCTGGAACGCCTCCATCGTGCTGATGGTGCTGATAAGCTCCAGATTCGTATAGTCAGCGAGAAGGTCGCCGATAAAATAGAACGCAAAGGGCGCCACACTGTCCGGGGGCATGAAATAGCGGACCTTCATCCCCATCTTGACGAAATACGCATCGGTCGATGACAATTCGTCTTGCTTGTATTCGATGCCCAACACCGGATGCTGGTTTTCAGTCCGCCTGTAGGTCTTGCTGCTGGAAGCGCTAAGGCAAATGACCGGCGCCTTGCTGAAATTCTCCCTGTAGGAGTCGGAGCTGAGAAAACTCCTGAAGAGACTTCCATGCAGGTCACCGAAATCGTCCGGCATGCTGAAACCAGGCTTGTTCTTGTTGTGCTGCGGCAAGACCACGCTGAAATCGTAGTCGCGGACGTAAGAGGAAAAATTGTTGCCGACGATCCCCTCGATGCGATCGTCATTTTTCCGATCCACGATGGTCGTCTTCAGAATTTCAATCAGCGGGAAGGCGTCGCTGCTGCCGCCTGAAGCGATCTTCATCTCGACGGAGATGATATCGAGCTCGAGCGAGTAACGATCGCCAGTCGGGTTGTCCCAGTGCGCCAGAGCATTGAAGCGATTGTCGATCATCCTCAAGGCATTGCGCAGATTCTCCTGGCGGCTCTCACCTCTGGCAAGATTGGCAAAATTCGTCGTGATGCGTGTATTGTCCGAGGGGCGGTAGTCCTCATCAAAACGAATGCTCTTGAGACGGAACGTAAAGTCGCTTCCCATCGCTCTGGGTGCGTGATCGACGATCGACACGAGAGGGGCGGCATTTCGAGATGCGGATTGTGACATGGCTTACCCCAACAAGTTGGTGGCAAGGATCAGCGGACACATAGCAAGACGGTCCGCTGCGCGCCCTCCGCTACGG
>NZ_JAGXKC010000123.1:0-1161 GCF_019091045.1 Stenotrophomonas sp. GbtcB23
CGGAGCGGTTCGGCTCAAGGCGTCCTTGTCTCGTTGTGAATCCTGGCGGGGGCGCGGCTGCGCCTCAGGCTTCATGGCTGCAACCGTGCGGCGAAAACAATTTCCCCGCCCCCGCGCGGCTTCCTCGCGCAGCAAATTCTTTTTGCCTCCCCGTTCTCCACTGCGTTTCGACCGCCAGCGGTGCAGCCAGCCCATCCCCCGCCGGCCGGATCACAACAAGGACGCGATGGGCGCGAACCTTGTTCAACCGAAAGGAGAAACATCATGGCCAACATCGGCACCTTCACCACCGACAAAGACGGCTTCACCGGCACGCTGCGCACCCTGACGCTGAACGTCAAGGTCAAGCTGGTTCCCAACGACAAGGGGGACAATGAGAAAGCCCCGGACTACCGCGTCCAGGCCGCAGGTCACGACATCGGCGCGGCATGGAACAAGACCAGCGAGGCCGGGCGGGAATACAAGTCCGTGAGCCTCGACGATCCTTCGTTCCCGGCTCCGGTCTATGCCCGCCTGATCGAAAACGAAGACGGCACGCACGACCTGATCTGGTCGCGCAGCAAGCCCCAGGCGGCGTGACCGCCGCAGCGCCCCGCCCATCGCGGCGGGGCGCCGTGCTGCTGGTCGCAGCACATCATCACGTCACGCGCGCGGCTTCGCCGCGTCGCGCTCCTTCAACACCGACTCCAACTCCCGGCGCACCTGCGCCAGCAGTTCGTCGGCCTTGTGCGGGCTATCGCCCGCGTAGGCCAGCGTCAGCAGCGTGAGCGGGTGGATCTCCATCACCTCGCACAGCTCGGCCAGCTTGCTCAGGGTCGGGCTTTTGAGGTCGCGTTCGAGGGTACTCATGTAGGTGCGGCTGGACACGTCAGAGAAGGCTTCCTGGCTCAAGCCACGCGCCTTTCTGACCGTCTTCAACGCCTTTGCCAATGAATACCCAGCCGCCACCTATGGTTTCCCTCAGAAAACCAAGATGACAGCCCATTGCGCCCTATAGGACTACAATCTATAGTGTTCATTTGGTGTTGCTATCCGTTTTTGTGCCTTTACGGAAATCCGCATCGGCGGGTTCCGGCAAAACCACGGAGCCGCGTCCGTGCTTGCGCACGAAGGCACAAATCCGGCTCGGCAGTTCTGCGCCTTGGCGCGAAACCGCATCCG
>NZ_JAGXKC010000124.1:0-1151 GCF_019091045.1 Stenotrophomonas sp. GbtcB23
CATTGGATTCGTGGGATTACCGACCATGCCCCAGCCACTCGCCACCGACCCGGAGCGCGCGCAACTGCTCGCCAACGGCGGGGCCCGTGCCGCTGGCCGGGCCATCGACCCGGTGCCCGTGGTCCGCCGGTTACCGCCCGACGCGCATGTGACCTGGCTGCTGGCGGCGCTCGATCCCGCCGATGGCGACACCGCTTGGGGCCTTATCGACTTGGGGATCGGGATGCCCGGGCAGGGCACCGTCAAGCTGTCCGAGCTGGCCGGCATCGTCGGGCCGCGCCAGCAGCCCGTGCTACGCGACCTCTATTTCCGTCCCACGCGCACGCTGTCGGAATACACCCGGCTGGCCGAACGCGACGGAGCGATCCCGGACTGAATACGTCCTACTGTGACTTTTTCAGTCTGGTGTCATACCCGGTAAGTCTCAATCGAGATTCTTGCGGCGTAGCCCCACCAGTCTGATCCAAATAGACATGATGCGTGGCGCGGGCTGCGGCAGGCTGGCTTGTGCAGTACCCCCTTTTCGGGCGCTGCCGCCGCAGCATTGAGACGAATACCGCAACGCATCGGAGCCAATCGGTCTTGACAGCCCCATCCGCCTTTCTAGCCCATGACGTTCCGACGAGGGCGATGTAGCGCGTAGTTCTTCCGTGGCGGCGAGTCCTGTTCGCAGGAGGAGGCGTCATGGTCAATCCTCATCACTTCGCGCATTGGTATCCAACTGCGGCATACCTCTACGTTCTGTGGCTGGATGCGCTCGCGCTAGCTTGGGAATACCTGCGCAGGCATCCCGACTACCGGCTCGAATGGCTGCGCCGTCATCGCCGGCCGGAAGCGGCGCATCGCTGGGGATTGCGCCTGCTGGAAGACCCGGCCCTGGATGCGCGCGACGCGCAACCCGCCTGGCTGCCTGGTCATGCGGCTGTGGTACAGCTCTACCCCGATGCCGATCCACCGCAGGACGCTACCGCCTTCGCGTTCTGGCGCATCCCCGGCCACAAGCACCTGCTCCACGACGGCAAGGGGCTGGCGCTGATCGCGCGCAGCCCAGGCCGTTGCCTGCGCTTCACGCTCGCGCCCGGCCTGGAAGACCGCATTGCTGTCGCCTATGCCCTCCGCGGCGGCGCTGTCTCGCCTACGCGCCACCAGCC
>NZ_JAGXKC010000125.1:0-1132 GCF_019091045.1 Stenotrophomonas sp. GbtcB23
TCCATTGACACTGAAGGATGTAGGGCAGCGTACAAGGGCGCTTTCAACCCAGGAGTAATCGGTGCAAACGTTGCCAGAATGCTTTTCTCTGGCGCTCGCGAGCTATTGGGCTTTGTTACGTCGCGCGCGCCCTGGGGGACGGCTTCACTCTTGAGCCTGATGATTGAGCCCGGAGATGTGGAGCTTCAGTTCGAAGATGGGAAGGTTCCTGAAATCCTAGAGAAGCACTTTGGCTTTAGTAAGGAGCGTATTGAAGAGTTGCGTGCGCTCTCCGCTGAAAGCGATGAACAACAGCCCCCCTCTAAGACACGAAAGAAGAAGAGAAAGGCTGCTGTTCTCCAAACCGAAATCAAGTAAGCACATCTTAGATCTCAAGCCATTTTTGCTTAGATCTAGAGCTTTTTTCTCAAATACATCACCGGCCTCTCGATCAGATCTTGGGATGTGACTGTCGCTGATCGTCAGGGCAGCGTGAACTTCCGCGCCATGCGGGTCGGCCACAGCGAGGTGAACTGCGCACCGCCCTCCAGCCGGTAGGCGGCCGACACGCTGTGCAGCACGCCCAGCCGTTCCAGCACATCCTTGGCGCGACGGAAGGCCGGGCGCGGGTCGGCGGTGAACATGAAGAGGTTGATCTCCTTGGCGCTGACGTCGTAGCCGTCCAGCTTTGCGGCGCTGCCCAGGGCGGTGCCCAGTTCGGCCTCGAGCGTGGCCAGGAAGGCTTCGTCGTCCAGCGACTTTCTCCAGAACTTGATGATCAGCTGGTAATCCATGCGGCGGGCCCGGGGTTGGCAATGAGGACTGCCCAGAGTACCCCTGTTCCTGCACCCGGGTATTGCTGTGCGGGAACAGCGAACCTGCCCGGCGACCGGAGCAGTTGAATGCGATGTCCGCCGCGTCTGCCCAGGTTGGCACGTCACTACAACAATTCCGATCCCGACACCGCCGCCCGATGGCGCACGGGTGATGACGGCCTGCCGGGATCCCGCGCCCTGCAACGACTTCGAAGCAGCGCTTGAATGGTTTAGTCAGGTTCGATTGATGTAGTCGATTGCAGCAGCAGAGCCCGTGGGTAGGATCGGCGCCCTTCCGCGCCCCCTGCGCCTGCCGCGACGCCCTGCCTGTGCCGACG
>NZ_JAGXKC010000126.1:0-1126 GCF_019091045.1 Stenotrophomonas sp. GbtcB23
GGTCTCCCAGAGTGCAAGTTCATCCCACAGCTCCAGTTTCGCGTCCGCCAAGTCTACATCGTGTGCCATATCGCCGAGTTGGTCTTCCAGCACCGGGAGCAGGTGCCTGCGCTCGTGGGTAGACCAGGCGAAAGCCCATTGCAGATCTTCGATGGGCGTGACCTCGGCATCGGGGCGGATCTGCCATCGATCCGCTGGCCAGGGAACTTGGATCAAGGCCAAGACACGCAGCGTGTCCAGCACCAGCAAGGTGGAGCGGCGTGTGGGCGCCACCGGTATGCGTCGTAGCTGCGCGGCTAACAGTGCGGCTAGGAAAAGGGTGCCACGAAGGCCCAACTCCTCGATGCTGGCGACCCCAGATGGCGTCATTGACGAGGTTCCGGGCATGCGGTTTCCGGGGATGAGGGAGCGGCGTGGCTCCTGGGGGGGGGGGGGGGGGGCGCCACCGGTGTCGCCGGGTGCCTCAAAGCTAAGAATATCTTAGTATGCAAGGCAGGGTACATCCGCCATCCTTATGGGGTCTCCATGGGGTACGCGCGTGACTTTGTCCGTCGACTCAACACCGACCTTCGCTCGACGCCTCAAACAAGCCCGCCTGCACACGGGTTTGTCGCAGAAGGAGTTGGGCATCCGGGCCGGTCTGGATCCTCACGTGGCCAGCCCCCGAATCAACCAGTACGAGCGTGGCAAGCACGAGCCCATGCTGGAGATTGCTGAGCGGTTGGCCCAAGCGTTGGGGATCCCCGCCGCCTTCCTTTACACCGACGATGATCTGCTGGCCAAGTTGCTCCTGCGCTGGGGCTCGCTAAGCAAGCAGCAGAAGCGCGAGTTGGTGAAGCTGATCGAGGCCACGCCCGAGAAGTAAACCGAACAAGCGCTCGCCCTATGGGCAACTCTTCGCCTCAACCCGCCCTTTGGGCGCTTCTGGAGGGAGCTGCAGTGTCCGCGGCTAGTGCGACTGACAAGTCGCGACATCTCAGGCTTACTTGAGATTTTGTTCACGACCGATACACACGCGCCTTGTCTAAAGTGATATACCATGTCGCCCGCGTCAGCCTCCTCACTTCTACTGCGACTGTTCCTGATCGCCATGCTCGTGCTTAACGGCGCGTGGTCGGCGTTTGCG
>NZ_JAGXKC010000127.1:0-1108 GCF_019091045.1 Stenotrophomonas sp. GbtcB23
GCGTGATGTGGGGTCCGTCTTTCAATCCGGTCGGCGGGGCTTGCCGATCGCGCGGTGGCGTTCCTGCTGCTGGGCGGCGGTACGCCAAGGTGCCTCGGTGGTGATGCGTCTTGGCGTGCACGACAGCGCCCATGTGCGGGAAGCCATCTTTCAGGAGGTCCAGAAGCGCCTGCGCTACCTGATGACCAGTTCGCCCGAGCAAGGCATGTTCAAGCCCTATCATTTGGCACCGGAGTCCTCAGTAGCCAAACTGTTTGTAGATTGGGTCGTCCCTATGGAATGGGCGTACTGGACAGGTGAGCGCCACCCCAGCCGCTAGCAGACAAACGAGCAGCCTCGTCAGTCGGCTCCCCCATCTTGCGCATGGCCGCGCCGAGTTTTCTTCACCGCATTTTGTGCTGGCGTCAGTTGATTCAGTAGAGGCTCTAGCGCTTCAAGACGTGCATTGGCACGCAACGCATCGGCTTCAGCGCTCTCGCGGCGCTCACGCTCCCGCGCAAGGGTGTCTTGAACTTGAGCTAGCTCGTTGCGCATGGTATCCAAGGTCTTGGCGTCAGTCTTCCAGCGCTCCTGCAGTGCCAAATAGTCCGTCGCGGTCTGGCGCAACGCCACGACCTCGCTGTGTTGGCCTTCGTGGGCCTGTCGTAGCTGGGCAAGCTCACGCTCAATCCGCCCGTGGCGCTCCAGCCATTGACCATTGTCGCGGTTCAGCACCAACAGCTCCTGATTCTTCGCGCCCAAGGCTTCATTGGCCTGACGTAAGGCTACTTGCAGCTCTTGGACCTGATGCTCGTGACGGCGAAGCTCTTGCTCACGCTGCTCTTTGGTTGAAGTGCGGTAGTGCTCAAGCGCTTCCCGGGCATGGGCATGCTTGTCCTCCAGAGAACGCGTATGCGCCTCATGATCAGCCAGCCGCACCGTCATGCCAGCGATGCGCTCGTTCAACTGGGCGATTTCCGCGACCCTGTCACCTAGATTCTGTTGAAGGAGGGCGTGAGCAGCTTGCTCTTGGTGCAGGCTTGCTTCGGTGCGCTGCAGCCGACTGCTCAAGGCGGCAGCCTCCTCTTGGGCACCGGAAAGCGCCTGTTGCCGACTGTGGAGCTCAGCC
>NZ_JAGXKC010000128.1:0-1077 GCF_019091045.1 Stenotrophomonas sp. GbtcB23
GGACGGAAGCGTGCGGGACGTGGAAGCCTTGTTTATTCACCCCGAGACCCATTTGGCATCAGACCTCGCTAGCCGCTTGGGCTGCGCGACCGAGGACGCGGGATGCCTCACCACCGATTCGGCCAAGCAGACCACCGTCGCGGGGGTGTTTGCGTGCGGGGATGCGGCCCGGTTCGCTGGGAACATCGCCTTGGCGGTGGGTGAAGGGGCATTGGCAGGCGTGGCTGCTCACCGTTCCTTGCTGGGCTTGCTTCCCTGACAGATCACTAAAGGCTCACGAACGCTCTTGTTTCCGACGATCGTAGAGCTTGAGGTCTGCACGATTGATGGTGTCGCCGACAGCCTCATGAGGTCGGCTGACGGCGCAACCCCCCGAAAATCTGATCGGCGCTTCATCGGCGTGATCCCGGTAGCAGGCTTCCAACTGGTGCATGCGCTCAGCCGTCGCGCCGGGAACGAAGACCAGGAACTCATCGCCTCCTAGGCGGATGACGGCCTCGTTGTCCAGCAGCTTGGACTCTAGAAACGCAGCAAACTTGATCAAGACAGCGTCCCCTTCTGCGTGGCCCTGGGTGTCGTTGATCTCCTTGAAGTGATCCAGATCGAATACCAGGCAGCCCCAAGCGTCCAGCTGACGATGAGCGAGCTCGGTGAGATAGCGCCGGTTGAAGCATCGGGTCAACGGATCACGGATGGCCAGCTCTTGGAGTTGCTGTTCTTGCAGGTGTTGCGTGGTGATGTCCTGGGCGTGCCCCAGAACGTAGGGAGGCTCCGCCTCCGTATCCAGAACGTTGTGGTAGGCCCAGAAGCGCTGAGACCCGTCGGAGGCAACAAGTTCCATCACTCCGGAGTCGCTCTGATCCTCTTTGATCTTGGCCAGATAGGCATGGAGTTGCACCCGCCTGTCCGGCGGAAGGATCGCTGACAGCGGCTGGCCGATGAGCTCTTGCTCTTCCCGACCCAGTGAAAGGGAGGCGGCCGGGTTGATGGACGTGATAATGCCCTCCATGGTGTGCGTGCAGATCAAACCCATGCTGTGCTGAAACAGCCGTCGGTATTTCGATTCGCTCAGCGCCA
>NZ_JAGXKC010000129.1:0-1062 GCF_019091045.1 Stenotrophomonas sp. GbtcB23
ACGGCCGCCTCTTGGACGGGTCAACCCTGCACAGTCGCTTTAAAGGACTCCACCCCAACCTCAGCTGGGGCATTCCCCTCTACGGCGACCATTACGGGCTCCACGACTACGTGGTCCAAAGCGAGGGGGCGTTCGCTCAGACCCTGCGGGGCCTTTATGCCCTAGAAGCGGCAAAGCAGCGTATTGAGATCAGGGTTGTGCTGGTCCGGCCCACCTTCGAGCGGCTGCCGCAGATAGCTCGATACATTCAACGCAACCTGCCCTTTGTAGAGCACGTGGCTTTGATGGGCATCGAGCCAATCGGGTTTGCCAAGGCGCACTACGCGGACGTGTGGGCAGACCCCGCTGACTTCGGCGACCAACTGGCCGCAGCTGTCGGCATGTTCGATTCAAGCGGCATAGGCGTGTCGCTTTACAACCTTCCGCTGTGCACCATCGACCGCTCCTTATGGCCCTATGCCGCCCAGAGCATCTCCACCTGGAAGAACGACTATCTGCCCGCCTGCGCCAGCTGTTCGGTGAAGTCCAAGTGCGGCGGCTTCTTCTCTTGGGTAACGCCGGCTTGGACCAGCCGCGCGGTCGCCCCCGTCAAGGAAAATGAGACATGTCCAGCGCATTGATGATTGTGGGCGCGACCCTGGGGGCACTCGGGGCGGAGCCGAACCAAAAACCCCAGGACCTGTCGGCACTGTCGGAGATGGACAGCAAATACGCCACTGTCCTGAGTTCGTCGCTGAACTCGGGTCGGCACAACCTCTATGCCGGGCATCGGAGCCATAGTTCGCATCGCTCGCACAGCTCCCACCGTTCCCATTCGTCCGGCTCGGGGAGCTCCTACCGATCCTACACACCGCCGGCGACCTACACCCCGCCCGCTCCCGCCCGGACCACGCCAGCGCCAGCGCCAAGGCCAGCCCCCATCCGCGCACCGGTCATCCCAACGCCGCGGCAGTCTCTCAGCGCACCGCCCACCTCTGCGCCCACCACAAAGACTTATCGAGCCTCAGAGCACGATCGAATTGACTTGGGGGGGCAGCGCCTTGCGACTGAGCCTGTCATCGA
>NZ_JAGXKC010000013.1:0-92372 GCF_019091045.1 Stenotrophomonas sp. GbtcB23
GGTACGGACCACGGTGCCAGCCGCCAGCCGTCACCCCAATGGCTCATGCCCCATTTCCCCCTTCTGTCGCGCAGTTGAGCGAACTGACTGACCGTAAGCGCACCGATTTCAAAGATGCCGACCCCGCTCACCGCCCGCGATTCTGTGCAGTTGGTCCAGAATGAGGGTCGGCGCGTTGTCGTAGAAGGGCATCACCCTTCCCGGGGTCGTAAACCCATGATCCTGCTGGGAAGCGCCGAGACAGGCCATTCGATTTGTCCAATGCATTGAGCGGCGAAGAGCAACCTGCGTCTATCGCGAAGTCAGCTAGAGCCACGCCCTGCGTGGCTGCCATCCGCCCAGCACCGCGAAGCCACGCATGGCGTGGCTCTACAATGGGGTACCCCTTCAGATCCCCTACCCCCATGTCCGACTGCTGCGGCTGCGGAAAAATCGTCGACGTCGCCGCCCTTCAGGCGAAGCAGCGCCGCGTCCTGCGCATCGTCCTGGCGATCAATCTCGCTACCTTCGTGATGATGGCGGCCGCGGCCTGGTGGAGCCATTCCTCCTCCCTGCTCTCCGGCAGCCTGGACAACCTGGGTGACGCGTTGACCTACGCGATCAGCCTGGCCGTGGTCGGCGCATCGATGCAGGCCAAGGCACGGGTGGCGTTGTTGAAAGGGCTGCTGATTCTCGGCGCGGCCATTGCCGTAGCCGTGCAGATCGGCTGGCGGCTCACCCACCCGGCCGTGCCGCTGTTTGAAGGCATGGGCATTGCCGGTGCGCTGAACCTCGCCGCCAACGGTGTGTGCCTGTGGTTGCTGAATCCGTTCCGCAACGGCGACGTCAACATGGCCTCGGCGTGGGAATGCTCGCGCAATGACATTTTCGAGGGCGTGGCGGTGCTGCTGGCCGCGCTCGCGGTGTGGGCGTTCGGCGCGGGTTGGCCGGACCTGCTGATCGCCGCCGCCTTGCTGGTGATGTTCCTGCGCTCAGCGTTGCGGGTGCTGCGTTCGGCCTGGCGGGAGATGCGGGTTCAGGGCTGAACCCGCCGTCTCCTTCCGCCGTTACGCGCTCGACACCTTCATCAACACCAGCCCGCTCACGATCAGCACCGCCGCGGCAATGCGCATCGCGCTCACCTGTTCGCCCAGGAACACGATGCCGACGATGAACGCGCCGACCGCGCCAATGCCGGTCCAGATCGTGTAGGCGGTGCCCAGCGGCAGCGTGCGCATGGCCAGGGCGAGCAGCCAGAAACTGGCAGCCATGGCGGCGAAGGTAATGAGCGACGGGGTGAGCCGGGTGAAGCCCTCGGATTGCTTCATCGAGAACGCCCAGACGATTTCCAGAACACCGGCTACGAGCAAATATATCCAGGCCATGTGGCCCTCCTTATGGGGCCAGGTCGTCCTGGTCATTGTTGCCCGGTATGGGGGAGGCCGTTCCTCCTGGGGTGCGTGCAGCGGGGCAGAGCCCCGCTCTACGATGAGGGCGATTTTAGGGGATGGGGCACCGGATGGGGGCCGAAGGCGTGTTGGGGGTTACGAGGTGGTCAGGGTGGGTCGGGGAGACGCGCGGCGTGTCGCTACTCGGGAGGTTCTGCGCCAAGTGCCGAATCCGACTAACAGTCGGATCTACCGCACTTGCGGATCTACCGCACTTGCGGATCTACCGCGCTTGCGGATCTACCGCGCTTGCGGATCTACCGCGCTTGGCTACGCCGCGCTATACTGGGTGACTGCACTTCGGTGCAACGTCTCTATGGCGGCCCCGTCGGCCCCTCGCGACGCTAGGTCGAAAATCCCGCCAGGGCCGGAAGGCAGCAACGGTATCGATCGACGCGGGCGCCGAGGTCAGCCGGCGGGGCCGTCACCCGTTTGGGCGGTCCATTCCACGTTTGGCTGATCAGGCCGTGGGCCTGGGAGCCGTTGGCTCGGCCAACGCCACGCACTCGCCCGGCATTGCGACCCGATGCCCCCGCTGGCGCAGCGCTTCGCCATCGGCCTCGCTCGCATAGTGATAGAGCATCATCCGCGCCTGCAGTTCGGCGCTGTACTCGCGTTCGAGATCGTCCACGCCGGTGTGCGACGGGTTGCCGTGCAGGCCGCAGTCGTGCGCGATCAGTTCGTTGTCGGCCGCATGGCGCGCCAGCATTTCCGGAATCGGGCGGGTGTCGCCGCTCCACACCAGCGCGCCCTGCAGGCGCAGGCCGTAGGCGGTTTCGGGCCAGTGGTGGCGGACCGGGAACACTTCCAGGCGCACGCCGTCATGCCAGAACGCCTCGCCCACCACGATCAGCTGGAAGGCATCCCAGAAGTTGGCGCCACCTTCGGCCAGCACGTTGGGGTAATCGGCCACGCGCCGGTGCAGCAGCGGCACCACGGTGGCGGGTACGTACAGCCGGATGCGGCCGCGCCGGTGCGGCGAGAAGTAGGCATCCACGAACAGCCGCTCGAAGCCGGCCACGTGGTCCAGGTGCACATGGGTGACGAACAGCGCCTCGGGCATGCGCCCGTACTGGGCGAGGAAGGCGGTAAGCCCCTCGCCGCCGCAGTCGATGGTCAGCCATGGCTCGCCACCGCGCTCGATCACCGCCATCGGCGAACCCAGCTGCACGGCCGACGCGTTGCCGACCCCCATGAAGCGCAGTGCCCAGTCCATCAGTAGCCCCGGTTCCAGGCCAGGTCGTAGGCCCGGCGCAGGCGCGCGAAGTCCTTCTCGACCTCGTCGTGGCTGCGCTCGCCGCGCAGCTTCACCAGCGAACGGTGCAGGCGCTTGAGGTTGCGTTCGCGCCAGGCGGTGGCCGGGATGCGCTGCACGCCACGGTCGAAATCGATCAGCCAGCCGTGGCCGTTGGCATCAAACAGGATGTTGTGGGCGTTGAGATCGGCATGGTCCAGCCCGGCGCGGTGGAAACGCGCGATCAGCCGGCCGGTCTCTTCCCAGGGCGCGCCCCGCCCCGCCACCAGCGCGCGGTCGGCCAGCGAACGTACGCCTTCCAGCCGTTCCATCAGGATCGCCGCGCGGTAGCGCATGCCTTCGCGCATGTAGAACGCGGCGATCGGGCGCGGCACCGGCAACTTCAACGCGCGCAGGGCGCGCATCAGCCGGAACTCGGCGAAGCTGCGGGTGCGGTTGGCGCCCCGCCACAGGTACTGGTCGTGGCTCAGCTTGGCCGCCATGCCGCCGCGCAGGTACTGGCGCAGCACACAATGGCCGAACGGCGCATCGACGAACCAGGCCCCGCCCCGTCCACCATCGCCGACCGGGCGCGCCCGGTCGCCCCAGTGGCCCGGGGAGAACAGGCTCATCTCGGCTTGCCGCAGCCGTTCGCGGTCGAACAGAATGGCACCCATGCCGCGTCCATCGCGGCAGGGCGTCAGCGCTTCAGTGGCGTCGAATGCGACCATTCCTTCGAGTCTAACAACACCATGGCATCAGCGTCCTCTTCCTTGTGTCTTTTGCGTTTGTCCGCGCTGGGCGATGTCACCCACGTGGTGCCGCTGGTGCGCACCCTGCAGCAGGCACGGCCTGGGACCGAACTGCACTGGATCATCGACAAGGCCGGGCACAAGCTGCTGGACGGCCTGCCGGGCGTGGTGTTCCATGCCTACGACAAGAAGACCGGCATGGCCGGCATGCGCGCCCTGCGCGCGTCGCTGCCGCCGGGCCGCTTCGAGGCGCTGCTGCAGATGCAGGTGGCCTTCCGCGCCAATGTGCTGTCGGCGTTTGTCCCGGCGGTGCGCCGGATCGGCTACGACAAGGCGCGTTCCAAGGACCTGCACGGTCTTTTCATCAACGAACGCATCCCCGACCGCCCCGGCATCCACGTGCTGGATGCGATCGGCAGCTTCTGCGAACCGTTGGGGATCCGCCAGACCGAGGTCAGCTGGGACCTGGCGATCCCGCCGGCGGCGGTGGAATGGGCGCAGGCGCAATGGCAGGACGATGGCCGGCCGGTGCTGATGATCTCGCCCTGCTCCAGCCACGTACGCCGCAACTGGTATGCCGACCGCTACGCGGCAGTGGCCAACCATGCGGTTGCACGCGGCTGGCGGGTGGTGCTGTGCGGCGGCCGCAGCGAACTGGAGCGCGGCATGGCCGACGCCATCCAGGCCCAGCTCACCACCCCCGCGCTGGACCTGGTGGGCAAGGACACCCTCAAGCAGCTGCCGGCCCTGCTGGCCCGCGCGGCGCTGGTGATGACCCCGGATTCAGGCCCGATGCACATCGCCAACGCGATGGGCACCAAGGTGCTGGGCCTGCACGCGGCCAGCAACCCGCACCGCAGCGGTCCCTATTCGGACCGCCGCTACTGCGTGGACCGCTATGACGACGCGGCGCGGAAGTTCCTGGGCAAGCCGGCCAGCGAACTCAAATGGGGCACCAAGGTCGAGTTCGATGACGTGATGCAGCTGATCACGGTCGACGACGGCATCGCCGCCTTCGAACGCTACGTGGCGGATCAGCCGCGCCCGCTGTAATCCTTGTAGGACTTCTCTTCGACGTAGACCGAGCCCAGCGCCAGGTTGATGTCTTTCTTGATCCGGGCGCGGGTGTCGTTCTTCTGGTAGACGCTGCGCGCCAGGGCGACGAACACCTCATCGAACTCAGCGGCCTGGTCCTTCAGCCGGATGTTGTCCTCGATATCCCAGAGCTGCTCATTGATGTCCTTCAGCTCCATGCGCAGCTTGGCGATGTCCGTGCCGCCGGCCGGATGCGCCATCCAGGTCTTCTCCAGCGCACTCAGCTCGGCCCGGATGTTGGCCAGCTTGCCCGGATCACTGATCCGCTCGGACTTGATCTGCAGGATCGAGATCTTGTCCAGCAATTCGCCAAAGGACACGGGAACAGAAATTTCAGCGGTCATAGGGGGGATGTTCCGTTTTGAATGAGACCAGTCTAGCGAACCCAGCGCGAGCGCAGCGTCCGCGCTGTCACCGTTCGCACCCCCCAACGCCGTAACAAGCCCCTCTGTTGAGGGGCTGCCCCGACAGGGGCGGGGAGAGGAAGCATCGCGGGGGCAACGGCGCTACGCGCCGTTGCAATCCCCCCCTCTCCGCCAGACACGCAAAAAAGGCCACCCGAAGGGCAGCCTTTTTTGCGTGTCTGGCGGAGAGGGGGGGATTCGAACCCCCGAGGCGCTATAAACGCCTGCCTGATTTCGAGTCAGGTACATTCAACCGCTCTGCCACCTCTCCAGATGGTCCCCGGCGAACCGGGGAGCGAATAATACGGTCAGGAGCCGCCGACGGCAAGCCATTCCCGCGCTTCCGATGAATTTCTTCTGTATCGATGCCTTGCCGGATGTCCGCAGGGCCGCGATCATGCCGTTATCCCTCAGCAATGACACTCCTGGCCTGCGCACCTCCATGATCGAATTCGGACACCTGACCCACCCTGGCTTGCGCCGTGATCTCAATGAGGACACCTACTACGGGGACGGGGAGCTTGCACTGTGGCTGGTGGCCGATGGCATGGGCGGGCACGCCTGTGGCGAAGTGGCCAGCGCGCTTGCGCGCGAGACCATCGTGCGCGAGATCCGCCAGGGCGCCACGCTGGCGCACGCGATCCGGGTGGCCGATGAGGAAATCATCCGCACCTCGCGCCGCCGCAACGACAGCCTGCCGATGGGCACCACCGTGGTGGCCGCCCGGGTCCAGGGCAACCGCTATGAAGTGGCCTGGGTCGGCGACAGCCGCGCCTACCTGTGGCGCGACGGCAAGCTGGCGCAGCTCAGCCAGGACCACAGCGTGGTGCAGGAAATGGTGGCGCAGGGCAACCTGACGGCCGAAGAGGCGCGCGCGCACCCGCATCGAAACGTGGTGACCCAGGCGCTGGGGGTGACCGATCCGGCCCACCTGAACGTGGCCACCACCGCCGGCGAGCTGCGCCCGGGCATGCAGCTGCTGCTGTGCAGCGACGGGCTGACCGAGGAAGTGGAAGACACCGGGATCGCCCGCACCCTGGCCTACGACGACGCCAGCGCGCAGGAGTGCGTGGATACGTTGGTGGCCGCCGCGCTGGATGGGGGCGGGTCGGACAACATCACGGTGATTCTGGTGCGTTGCCATTGATTTAACCGGTTGCCTGCCAACGGCAGGGGCTACCGAATCGACGGCATTACGCCGCCGATTCTTCCACCTTAGGGCCATCCCAGATGGCATGCCCGGCCTTCTTGCGCAGCTTGGCCAGGCGCGCTTCGTGCGCCTCCCGTTCCGAGGCCGTTGCCACCACGCGCGGGCGCGGCAACAGGCGGCTGGTATCGAAGGCCTGCGCGTGTGCCGTACCCGGGCGGACGTCATCGGCTGAACCAAAGCCGATTTCCTCCTGGCCGGAGGTCAGTGCGATGTACACATCGCCCAGGATCTGCGCATCGAGCAGGCCGCCATGCAGCTGGCGGTGCGCGTTGTCCACGCCCAGCCGCTTGCACAGCGCATCCAGCGAGTTGCGCTGGCCCGGATAGCGCTCGCGCGCCATCTTCAGCGTATCGATCACCGTGCAGCGGTCGGTGATCTTTCCGTACTGGTCGCCCAGCAACGACAGTTCGTAGTCCAGGAAGCCCAGGTCGAACGCGGCGTTGTGGATGATCAGCTCGGCGCCGTCGATGTAGGCCAGGAATTCTTCGGCCACCTGCGCGAACACCGGCTTGTCGGCCAGGAACTCCAGGGTCAGCCCGGTGACTTCCTGGGCGCCCTGTTCGAACTCGCAGTCCGGCTTGAGGTACTGATGGAAGTTGTTTCCGCTCGGGCGGCGTTCCAGCAGTTCCACGCAGCCGATTTCGACGATGCGGTTGCCCTTGCGCCATTCCAGGCCGGTGGTTTCGGTATCGAGGATGATCTGACGCATGGGCTTAGTGTACCGGGCCGGCGGCACGGATCCGGATCGCGGCGTCGCGCGCCAGCGTATCCACACGCTCGTTGTCCGGGTCACCGGAATGGCCCTTCACCCAGCGCCAGTCGATGCTGTGCTTCTGGGTGGCCGCATGCAGCCGCTCCCACAGGTCGCGGTTCTTGACCGGGTCACCACCAGCGGTCTTCCAGTTCTTGCGGATCCAGCCCGGCAGCCACTGGGTCAGGCCCTGGCGCACGTACTGCGAATCGGTGAACAGCACGATCTCGCACGGTTCGGTCAGTGCTTCCAGGCCGGAGATGGCGGCCATCAGCTCCATCCGGTTGTTGGTGGTGTGCGCTTCGCCACCGCTCAGCTCGCGCTCGTGGCCCTTGTAGCGCATCAACGCGGCCCAGCCGCCGGGGCCGGGATTGCCGAGGCAGGAACCGTCGGTGTGGATTTCAATGGTTTTCAATACAACTCCAGATCAGGTCGCCACGGTGCCGTGCCAACGGCGTACCGGCAGTGGCGTAGGTCCTGGCAGGGCCAGGGTGCGTTTTTCGGCGGTGAACAGGCAGGCCGCGCGCAGGGCGGCGATGCTGCCGCGCTCGGGCGCGCGGGTGTGCCACATCGGGCCCAGCCAGGCCAGGTCGTCGCAGGCCAGCCCGGCCCGCTCCAGGGTGTGGCGCAGCCGCTGCGGGGTGCGCACCACCAACCCGTGCCGGCGCCATTGGCTGCGGAATGGGCTGAACGGATTGAGCGTGGACAGCCACAGCCGCCCGCCGGGCATCAGGACCCGCTCGCATTCGGCGATCAGCTGTTCGGCGTCGCGGGCGGTCACGTGCTGCAGCACGATGGCGTTGAGGCTCTCGGTCTGGAACGGCAGCGGCAGCGCGCAGGTAACGTCGCCGGTGTAGCCGCCGGCGCTGCGGTGCAGGCGCACGCCCTGCCCCGGCAGCGCGGCATCTTCCAGCCAGGCCGGGGTCGGCGCGATCCACAACCAGGGGTTCAGCGGGTGCGAGGCCAGCACCGGCTCCAATGCCTTGCGCTCCAGCTCACGCAGCGCCTGCGCCGGTTCAGTATCAAACCAGGATGCGACGGAAGCTTGACGGGGGCTCGGCGCGGCGGGCATGGTCCAATTCTATGCGACTGACTGCCCTACCCGCATTCGCGGACAACTACATCTGGGCGCTGGTCGCCGACGACGGCCGCGCGATCGTGGTCGACCCCGGCCAGGCGGCCCCCGTGGTGGTCGCCGCAGCGCAGCAGAACTGGCGCCCGCACACCATCCTGCTCACTCACCACCACGACGACCACATCGGCGGCGTGACGGAGCTGCAGGCCCGGTTTGCGGGGCTGGAGGTGATCGCCCCGCACGATCCTCGCATTCCCGGCGCCACCCGCCGGGTAGGTGAAGGTGAACGCATTCAGGCACTGGGGCTGGAGATCGACGTAGTATCCGTGCCCGGACACACCCGGACGCACATCGCATTTCACAGCGCTGAACATCTTTTCAGCGGAGATGCGTTGTTCAGCCTGGGGTGTGGCCGGATGTTCGAAGGTACGCCACCCCAGCTTCTGGCTTCCCTGCACAAGCTGGCGTCCCTGCCGCCGCACCTGTTGTTGTGCTGCGGCCATGAGTACACCGTGTCAAATGCCGTCTTCGCGCGGCATGTCGACCCCGCCAACGCCGCGCTCGCGCGACGCCATGAGGAGGCACTGGCCATGCGCCGCGATGAACGCCCTACGCTGCCCGTTACGTTGGCAAGCGAGCTGGAATGCAACCCGTTCCTGCGAACCGATACACCCGCTGTCCGCGCTGCCGTCAGCCAGCACCTCGGTCGTCCCGTCACCGATGAAGTCGATGTCCTGGCAGGTCTGCGGGGCTGGAAAGACGGATTCCGAACATGAGTCGGCGATGGTTGCCGCTCGCGGCAGGCCTGGCGATCGCCATCGCCGGCACCGCGGGCGCCCAGTCGTTGAGTGCGGGGATGTCGCAGAACGTGGCCGGTTTGTCGCAGTTGCCGTTGGACGGTACTGCCCTGCCCCCCGCTTCGGTCCGCAATGGCCAGGACATCTTCGCCAGCTTCCGTGATGGCCTGGCCGAACCGACCTGCGACGTCGAGGCCACCAGCCCACGCTGGCAGAAACAGTTCGCCCATGCGCCCTCGCGCCTGGCCAACCAGGATGACGATGCACTGGTGCTGTTCGGCTATGTGGTCGAAGAGCTGCGCGCTGCCAACCTGCCCACTGAGTTCGCGCTGATTCCGTTCGTGGAAAGTGGTTACCGGCCCAACGCGCGCAATGGTGCCGGCCCGGCCGGGCTGTGGCAGTTCATCGCCTCCACCGCCAGGAACCACCGCGTGCAGATGACCAGCGGCTACGACGGCCGGCTGTCGGCGGCCGATTCCACCCAGGCCGCGGTGCGCTACCTCAAGACCCTGCATGGGATGTTCGGCGGCGACTGGCGCCTGGCCACCATGGCCTACAACGCTGGCGAATACCGCGTGCTGCAGTCGCTGCGCAAGGCCGGCATGAACGCGCAGAACGCGCGCCCTGCCGAGCTGCCGGGGCTGTCGCCGGTGACCTACGCGTACGTGGAGAAGCTGCACGCGCTGGCCTGCGTGCTGGAAAACGCTGAAACCACGCCGGCGGTGATGGCATCGCTGGACCGCACCGTGCCGGTGCTGAAGGGCCACACCCTGCCAGCCGGCACCAGCGTGCAGCAGTGGGCCGTACAGCGCTCGCTGGACCCGGCGCGCATCGCCCGGCTCAATCCGGCCTTGGCCAGCGGCAAGGGCCGCCCCAGCGGCCAGGTGACCGTACTGGCCCCGGCCACCCACGCGCCGGTGGACCCTTCGGTGATGCTGGCCCAGGCTGACACGCCCGTGGCTGACACGGTCAGCCCGCGTACGCAGACCCAGGTCGCCAGCCGCGCCGTTGCCAGCGCGGACCGCCCCAAGGCGCGCCGCCACACCGTGCGCAACGGCGAGTCTGCGTGGACGATTGCCAAGCGCTACGGGATGCCACTCAAGGCGCTGCTGTCGTTGAACAACCTCAGCGGCAGCAGCGTGCTCAAGCCCGGTGCGGTGTTGCGCGTCGAGGATTGAGGCGGACAAGGCGCAACAAAAAAAAGGCCCGGCATTGCCGGGCCTTTTTCGTAAGCGGACGCCAGCCAACCCTTAGAGGTTGGCTTCTTCGACCTGCACTTTGTAGTGCTTGCGCATGGCCTGGATGAAGGCCTTGGCCGAGGCCATGCCGTCTACCTGGTCCAGCTGGTCCTTGAACTGCTGCTTCTGCTCGGCCGGGACCTCAGCCAGGTTCGGCGGGGTCACCTTGTTGACCGCGAACACCACGTAACGGTCCTGCACGGCGACCTTGCCATAGCTCGGCTTGCCTTCGGCCGGGGCCGGGGCGGCGAACACGGCGCGGTTGATCTCCGGGGTCGGCACCGGCTGGGTGCGCGGCAGGCCCGGCAGCGGGCTGAGCTGCAGCTTCTCTTCGGCGGCCAGCGCCTGCAGGGTCTGCCCGGCGTTGAGCTTCGCCAGCAGCGCGTCAGCGGCCTTGGCCGAGACCTGGCGGTTGCGGTCGGCGCGGATCGCGGCGATCACGCCGTCGCGGGCCTTGTCCAGCGGCAATGCCTGTTCCGGGCTGTGGTCGGTCACGCGGATCATCACGCTGTGGTCGGGCGTGATCGCGATCGGGTCGCTCACGGTGCCGTCCTGCACCAGCACATCGGAGAACGCCGCGCGCAGCACCGCCGGGTTGGCGGCAATGCCACTGGCGGTGTCGCGGGTGAACGGGCCGAGGGTCTGCACCTTCAACTTCAGCGCATCGGCCGCGCCCTGCAGCGAGGTCGGGTTCTTGTAGACCTGGTCGACCAGGCGGCCGCTCAGTTCGGAGAACGCGCCTTCGTTGTCGGCCTTGAGCTGTTCGGCGGCGAGCTGGTCGCGGACCTCCTCGAACGGACGCTGCTGGCCACCACGGACCTCGCGCAGCTGCAGCACGTGGTAGCCGAACTCGGTCTTGACCGGTGCGCTCACCTCGCCTGCCTTCATGCCAAACAGCGCGTCTTCGAACGGCTTGACCATGGAATCGCGTTCCACCCAGCCCAGGTCACCACCGGTGGCCTTGGAGCCGGTGTCGTCCGAGTTGGCCTTGGCCAGCGCGGCGAAATCCGCACCCGGCGCCTTGGCCTGCGTGGCCAGTGCGGCGGCCTTTTGTTCAGCGGCCTTGAGCTTGGCCGGGTCGCTGCCATCGGCGGCGATCAGGATGTGCGACGCAAGACGGGCTTCGGGCGTGGAGAAGCGCGCCTTCTCGTCGGCGTAGCGCTTGCGCAGGGTGGCTTCATCGGCGGCGGCCGCCGGCGGCAGTGCGGCCGCGTTGATTTCCACGAACTCCAGCGACACGGTTTCCGGCTGGCGGAAATCCTTCGGGTGGCTGTCGTACCACTGCTTGATCTGTGCGTCGGTTACTTCTGCCGTATCGGCCGGCAGCTCCGGCAGCGCGGCGATTTCCACGTCACGCGTTTCGCCCAGCAGCTTCATCAGCCGCTCGGCCTCCACGCTGGTGACAAAACCCGATTCCTGCAGCGCCTGCGGAATGATCGACTGCTGCAGGCTCTCGCGCACCAGCGTTTCGAACTGCGCCGGGGTGCGCGGCGGGTTGCCGGTGGTAAGCGCCAGACGGTACTGGTCCTGGTTGAACTTGCCATCGGCGCCGATGAAGCCCGGGATGGAGGCGATGGTTTCGCGCACGGCGGCGTCGCCGATGACGATGCCGGATTGTTCGCCGGCGAGGCGCACGACCTTCTCATCGATCATCTGGTCGAGCACGGCGCGCTTGTTCTCGGCGCTTTCGAATTGGCGCGGGTCGAAGTTCTCGCCCTGCTGCTGGCGGGCCTGCTGGCGCGCCTGCTCGAAACGGGTACGGAATTCTTCCGCACTGATTTCATGGTGCTGCCAGAGGAAGGACATCGGCCACCACGACGGCGCCGAGCGCCACCAGGTCGGCGGCGCTGCCACCTTGGCCACGTTCTGCGCGCCGACACCACCCAGGTAGCTGGAGTCGATCACGAACAGGAACGGAATCATCAGCAGCCCCAGGATCACGGTAACGATCCAGCCCGAGGTCTTGTCGCGAAGTTTCTGCAGCATGGGAGAAATCAAGGCCCGATTGGCGAATCCGGCAGTGTACCCCGCTTCGCGCCACTCCCCAACAGGGGCGCCCGGCGCCCGGGCATCGCAGCAAAAAGAAAAGCCCCTGGTTTGCACCAGGGGCCTTCAAGAATTGGCGGAGCGGACGGGACTCGAACCCGCGACCTCCGGCGTGACAGGCCAGCATTCTAACCAGCTGAACTACCGCTCCGCGCTTGAAACTTTGCAGGCGCTCATTATATCCGAAGATATTCAGAAAACCCACCCCGAAGTACTGCTTTTCGAGGATTTTTTGTAACTGGCGGAGCGGACGGGACTCGAACCCGCGACCTCCGGCGTGACAGGCCAGCATTCTAACCAGCTGAACTACCGCTCCGCGTTTATTTTTTCAAAGTCGGCCTACAGTCGACTAACAGTCGACTCTACAAACGACTCTACAACTTCATTACAGAAAACAAGGCCCCCGATTGCTCAGGGGCCTCGTTGAAACTGGCGGAGCGGACGGGACTCGAACCCGCGACCTCCGGCGTGACAGGCCAGCATTCTAACCAGCTGAACTACCGCTCCACATTTCAAACTTTTACTGGCGGTGCATGGTGGGTGCTGAGGGTTTCGAACCCCCGACCCTCTCCGTGTAAAGGAGACGCTCTACCGCTGAGCTAAGCACCCCAGCAAGCCGCTTAGTTTACGGCATCCTTCAGGGCTTTGCCAGCCTTGAACGACGGATTCTTCGACGCAGCGATCTTGATGGTGTCGCCGGTCTTCGGGTTGCGGCCGGTACGGGCGGCGCGGTCGCGCACCTGGAACGTACCGAAGCCCACCAGGGTCACCGCATCACCGCCCTTCAGGGCCTTGGTGACAGCAGCGATGACGGCATCGACAGCGCGTTGCGACTCGGCCTTGGTCAGGTCAGCGGATTCGGCAACGGCGTCGATCAATTCGGTCTTGTTCATTCTGTACAGCTCCTTTGGCGGGGATTCCGCATGTTCGACAGTGAAGCATCCGGCCCGCTACGTGGCCGGACGCCAGTGAAGTTCTCGATTCGCACCCGTCAGCGTCTGCTGACTTGCGAGTGGTGCTTTTATACCAGCGCACCCCTACCCGCGCAAGCTGAAAAGCCAATAACGACGCGGGTTTCGGGCATTTCCCATGCGCGCGTCAGTGCTTGACGCGCGTTGTGGATGCTGTCTTGCTCTTGCCCCGCACTGTGACGCGTTGCCCATCCTTCTTTGGCTTGGGCGCGGTCAACGGCGTTTCCAGGGCCAAGTCCAGCACCTCTTCAATCCACTTCACCGGAATGATCTTCAGGTCGCGGGTGACGTTGGCCGGAATGTCGGCAAGGTCCTTGCGGTTCTCTTCGGGGATGATCACGGTGGTGATGCCACCGCGCAGCGCCGCCAGCAGTTTTTCCTTCAGGCCACCGATGGCGGTGACGCGACCACGCAGGGTGATTTCGCCGGTCATCGCCACTTCGGCGCGGATCGGCACCTTGGTCAGCATCGACACCAACGAGGTCACCATCGCGATGCCGGCGCTGGGGCCGTCCTTCGGGGTGGCGCCATCGGGCACGTGCACGTGCACGTCGTGCTTCTGCAGGAACTCGGCATCGATGCCCAGCCGCTCGGCGCGCGAACGCACCACCGACAGCGCGGCCGAGGCCGATTCCTTCATGACGTTGCCCAACTGGCCCGTCAGGATCAGCGCGCCCTTGCCCGGGACCAGGGTGGATTCGATCTGCAGCAGGTCGCCACCCACTTCGGTCCAGGCCAGGCCGGTGACCAGGCCGATCTCGTTCTGCTCTTCGGCGCGGCCGAAGTCGAAGCGGCGCACGCCCAGGTACTTCTCCAGGTTCCGGCCGTTGACCACCACCAGTGCCTTCTTCTTCGCCGCCGCCTTCTTGCCGGCCTTGGCCGGCTTGGCCAGCACCGCCGGACCGCCCAGCGCGATTTCCTTCACCACCTTGCGGCAGATCTTGGCGACTTCGCGCTCGAGGTTGCGCACGCCCGATTCGCGGGTGTAGTAACGCACCACGTCCTGGATGGCGTCGGCCTCGATTTCCAGCTCCTCCGGCTTCAGGCCGTTGGCCTTGAGCTGCTTGGGCACCAGGTAGCGCATGGCGATGTTGAGCTTCTCATCCTCGGTGTAGCCGGGGATGCGGATCACTTCCATGCGGTCCAGCAGCGGGCCGGGGATGTTGAGCGAGTTCGAGGTCGCTACGAACATCACTTCGGACAGGTCCAGGTCCACTTCCAGGTAGTGGTCGTTGAAGGCGTTGTTCTGTTCCGGGTCGAGCACTTCCAGCAGCGCCGAAGACGGGTCGCCACGGAAGTCCATCGACATCTTGTCGATCTCGTCCAGCACGAACAGCGCGTTCCTGCTGCCCACCTTGTTGAGGTTCTGCACGATGCGGCCCGGCATGGAGCCGACGTAGGTGCGACGGTGGCCACGGATCTCGGCCTCGTCGCGCACGCCGCCCAGGCTCATGCGCACGAACTTGCGGTTGGTGGCCTTGGCGATGGACTGCCCCAGCGAGGTCTTGCCCACGCCCGGCGGCCCGACCAGGCACAGGATCGGGCCCTTCATCTGCTTCACCCGCGACTGCACCGCCAGGTATTCCAGGATGCGGTCCTTGACCTTGTCCAGGCCGAAGTGGTCGGCATCCAGGGTGTCCTGGGCAACCTTGAGGTCCTTGCGCACCTTGGTGCGCTTCTTCCACGGCACGCCCAGCAGCCAGTCCAAATAATTGCGCACCACGGCCGCTTCGGCCGACATCGGCGACATCTGCTTGAGCTTGTTGAGCTCGGCCTTGGCCTTGGCTTCCACCGGCTTGGGCATGCCCGCTTCGGCGATCTTGCGAGCCAGCTCTTCCAGCTCGCCCGGCGCATCGTCGAGGTCGCCCAGTTCCTTCTGGATGGCCTTCATCTGCTCGTTGAGGTAGTACTCGCGCTGGCTCTTTTCCATCTGCGACTTGACCCGGCCGCGGATGCGCTTCTCCATCTGCTGCACATCGATCTCGCCGTCGACCAGGCCCACCAGCATTTCCAGGCGGTCGCCGACCTGCAGGGTTTCCAGCAGGCGCTGCTTGTCGGCCAGGCGCACGCTGATGTGCGCGGCGATGGTATCGGCCAGGCGCGCCGGTTCATCGATGCCGGCCAGGGTCTGCAGCAGCTCCGGCGGCAGCTTGCGGTTGGTCTTGACGTACTGTTCGAACAGCGACATCAGCGAACGGGCGATCGCCTCGACCTCACGCGGCTCGCGCGCGTCGTCCGATTCGATTTCCTCGGCCACGCCGTGCAGCGAACCGTCGCGCTCGGTGACCTGGGTGACGTTGACGCGCGACAGGCCTTCCACCAGCACCTTGATGGTGCCGTCGGGCAGCTTCAGCAGCTGCAGCACCTGGGCCAAGGTGCCGACCTGGTAGAGATCGGCGGCGGTGGGGTCGTCGGTCTCGGCCGACTTCTGCGCCAGCAGCAGGATGCGCTTGTCCGCCTCCATCGCCTGCTCCAGCGCATGCATGGATTTGTCGCGGCCGACGAACAGCGGAATGACCATGTGCGGGAACACCACCACGTCGCGCAGCGGCAGTACCGGCAGGTCGAGAGTCTCAGTTGGGGAACGGGCCATGTGGGCTCCAGTTGAGCAGTGGGGATGGCCTCCGGGCAGCGTCACCCGGATACAAAAAAGCCGATGGCCCCGTTATGGGGCCATCGGCGTCCAGATGCAAGATGCTCTGAAAAAATCCCATCAATTCAAATGCTTGATGGATTATTCAGCGCCAGCGGCCTTCTGTTCAGGAGCCGGCGGAGTCTGGTAGATCAGGTAGGGCTCGGACTTGTGTTCGATCACCGATTCGTCCACCACCACCTTGCTGACGTTTTCTGCCGAAGGCAGGTCGTACATGGTGTCCAGCAGGACCGATTCGACGATGGTACGCAGGCCGCGGGCACCGGTCTTGCGCTTGAGCGCCTTGCGGGCAATGGCCGACAGGGCGTCCGGCCGGAACTCCAGCTCCACGTGCTCCATCTCGAACAGCTTCTTGAACTGCTTGGTGATGGCGTTCTTCGGCTCGGTCAGGATCCTGACCAGGGCCGCTTCGTCCAGCTCCTCCAGGGTCGCCACGACCGGCAGGCGGCCGACGAATTCCGGGATCAGGCCGAACTTGATCAGGTCTTCCGGCTCGACTTCGGCCAGCACCTTGCCCACTTCCTGCTTGCGCTCGGAGCTCTTGACCTTGGCACCGAACCCGATGCCGCCCGAATCGTTGGAGCGGGCCTGGATCACCTTGTCCAGCCCGGCGAACGCGCCGCCGCAGATGAACAGGATGTTCTTGGTGTCCACCTGCAGGAATTCCTGCTGCGGGTGCTTGCGACCGCCCTGCGGCGGAACGCTGGCCACGGTGCCTTCGATCAGCTTCAGCAGCGCCTGCTGCACGCCTTCGCCGGACACGTCACGGGTGATCGACGGGTTCTCGCTCTTGCGCGAGATCTTGTCGATTTCATCGATGTAGACGATGCCCTGCTGCGCCTTTTCGACGTCGTAATCGCACTTCTGCAGCAGCTTCTGGATGATGTTTTCCACGTCCTCGCCCACGTAACCGGCCTCGGTCAGCGTGGTGGCGTCGGCCATGGTGAACGGCACGTTGAGCAGGCGGGCCAGGGTTTCGGCCAGCAGGGTCTTGCCCGAACCGGTCGGACCGACCAGCAGGATGTTGGACTTGGCCAGTTCGACTTCGTCGTTCTTCTGGCGGCTCTCGATGCGCTTGTAATGGTTGTACACGGCCACGGCCAGCGTGCGCTTGGCCCGGTTCTGGCCAATCACGTACTGATCCAGGACTTCGAGGATCTCGCGCGGCTTGGGCAGCGAACTGCGCGCCGACTGCGCCTTTTCCTCGAGCTCTTCACGGATGATGTCGTTGCACAGCTCCACGCATTCATCGCAGATGAACACGCTTGGCCCAGCAATCAGCTTGCGCACCTCGTGCTGGCTCTTTCCGCAGAAGGAGCAGTAGAGGATCTTGCCGGTTTCCGTGGAACGACCTTGGCGGTCTTCGCTCATGCTTCGCTTACCCAGTTACCCCACCCGCTGAACGGGGGTTCGATTCGAGAATAGCACAGGGTCGGGAGGACGCCAGTCCAGCCCGACCCTGCGGAAACAGGCCGGTTTCCCGGCCTGGCGGCACATCAGGCCGGGGTGATCGACTCTTCCGGACGGCGCTCGAGCACCTGGTCGACCAGGCCGTAAGCCACCGCATCGGCCGCGCTCTTGAAGTTGTCGCGCTCGGTATCGCGCGCGATGGTCTCCAGCGACTGGCCGGTGTGCTTGGCCAGCACTTCGTTCAGGCGCGAACGCAGGGTCAGGATCTCACGGGCGTGGATGTCGATATCCGTGGCCTGGCCCTGGAAACCGCCCAGCGGCTGGTGGATCATCACGCGCGAATTCGGCAGCGCGTAACGCTTGCCGGCCGCGCCGGAGGCCAGCAGCAGCGCGCCCATCGAGGCGGCCTGGCCGACGCAGATGGTGCTCACGTCCGGCTTGATGTACTGCATGGTGTCGTAGATCGCCATGCCGGCGGTGACCACGCCACCGGGCGAGTTGATGTAGATGCTGATGTCCTTTTCCGGATTGTCCGCTTCCAGGAACAGCAGCTGCGCCACCACCACGTTGGCCATGTGATCATCGATCGGGCCCACGAGGAAGATCAGGCGCTCCTTCAACAGGCGCGAATAGATGTCATAGGCGCGCTCGCCGCGGCTGGTCTGTTCGACCACCATCGGAACCATGTTCAGGGCTGTGGTTCGGTTGTCCATTGTGAGGCACCTATTTTGGGGGGAACGACCCCGCGCCGGGGCGCGGGGCGTAAAACGCGGGCCGCTTACTGGCGGATCGCGTCCTGAAACGACAACTGCTCTTCCGTGTGCTGGGCGCGCTCGGCGATCCAGTCGATCACCTGCTCTTCCATCACGCGGTTCTGCAGCCCACTCATCAGCTGGGGGTCGTTGCGGTACATCTCAATGACCTGCTCCGGCTCTTCATAGGTCGAGGCGATCAGGCGCATGGTTTCGTTCAGGCGCTTGGGGTCCAGGCGCAGGTCGTTGCGGCGGGCCACTTCGCCGACCAGCAGGCCGACCAGCACGCGCTTGGCGGCCGCGTCCTTGAAGCCTTCATGGGCGTCGGCCGGGATTTCGCCCGGGTTGCGGCCGCTGCGGCGGATCTGCTCGACCTGCTGGGCCAGCATGGCGCGGGCTTCGTTGTCGACCAGGCGCGGCGGCATTTCGACCGAGGCGTAGGCGGCGATCAGCTGCTCGCCCACTTCACGGCGCAGGCGATTCATCAGGGCGCCCTTGAGCTCGCGCTCCAGGTTGGCGCGGATGTCCTTGCGGAACTGCTCCACGTCGCCGCCCTTCACGCCGAAACTCTTGATGAACTCGGCATCCACCTCCGGCAGCACCGGCGCGGACACGTCCACCGCCTTGACGGTGACCTTGACCTGCTTGCCAGCCAGCGCCGGCACGCGCCAGTCGGCCGGGAACTCCACGTCCAGGGTCTTTTCTTCACCCTTGGCCAGGCCGACCAGGCCCTGTTCGATCTGCTCGAACATCATGCCCTGGCCCACCACCACGCTGCCCTTTTCGGTGCCTTCGGCCGGCAGGCGCTCATCGCCGGCCTGCGACCAGGTTTCCAGCGCCACCAGGTCGCCCTCCTGGGCGCCACGGTCCACCGGGCTCCAGCTGCGGCGCTGTTCGCGCAGGTTGGTGATCATCTGGTCGATGTCGGCGTCGTTGATCTCGGCGGTGTGGCGCACGACGGTCAGCTTGCTGACGTCGACGTCGCCGAAATCCGGCACCAGCTCGACGGTGGCCACGAAGGAGAACTCACCTGCGTCGCCCTTGTCGATGCGCGGCGCGCCGGCAATGCGCAGTTCGTGCTCGCGGATGGCGGCATCGAAGGTCTCACGCAGCAGGCCGTCAACGGCTTCGCTGCGAACCTGCTGGCCGAAGCGCTGCTCGATCACCTTGGCCGGCACCTTGCCCGGGCGGAAGCCCTTGATGCGCGCGGTGCGGGCGATTTCGCCCAGGCGGCCGCTGATGTGGGTCTGCAGGCGGTCTTCCGGCAGCGAGAAGGTCAGGCGGCGTTCCAGATTGCCGGTGGATTCGATCGAAGCTTGCATGTTGACTCCTGCCAACCGGTGGCGACGCCCCCGGCACGATGTGATTGGATGAAACGGGTTGAGAACGCGGGGTCGTGGACGCGCCTGCCCGCCGCAGCCCTGTAGTTTGGCCGATAACGGCCAGCGCCGCCAGCAGGGTGCCGGGAACGTCATTCCGGGGCGTGTTCAGGGGAGTCCCCTGCCCTGTCAGCTGGTGCGAAAGGGGGGACTCGAACCCCCACGCCTTGCGGCACTGGAACCTAAATCCAGGGCGTCTACCAATTCCGCCACTTTCGCGCTGGTGCGCATTGTACGTGAAGACCGGAAGCAGGTCGCCGGTAGGGACACGCCATGCGTGTTCGCGCGATACCGGATCGCGCGCAAGAAAAAAGCCACCCGGCGGACCGGATGGCTTTCGTCTTGGTGGGCTGTCAAGGATTCGAACCTTGGACCTATTGATTAAGAGTCAACTGCTCTACCAACTGAGCTAACAGCCCGAAAATCGGGAGGCGAATTATGACGCAATGCCGCACGGGGTTGCAAGGGGTTTCTGCGGACATGGTTCAGACGCGGACGACGGGGGCGGGCACCGCGCAGGGTCACGCCATGCGTGTCCGCGCCATACCGGATCGCAGGCAAGAAAAAAGCCGCCTGGCGAACCAGGCGGCTTCTGTCTTGGTGGGCTGTCAAGGATTCGAACCTTGGACCTATTGATTAAGAGTCAACTGCTCTACCAACTGAGCTAACAGCCCTGAAATCCCAGGCGCATAGTGTAGCGTTTGCGCCTTTTTTTGCAACCCCGATCCACTTCCGGTGAAACGGGCCCTTCAAATCAGTGGGGTGGCTGAGGGGATTCGAACCCCCGACCACCGGAATCACAATCCGGTACTCTAACCAACTGAGCTACAGCCACCACTGAAACCTGTTTATTCGTTTGAAACATCCTGACGCTTGCACCGATGGTGCGCCCGACAGGAATCGAACCTGTAACCGCCGGCTTAGAAGGCCGGTGCTCTATCCAGTTGAGCTACGGGCGCCCGGACCGGATTGTCGCATTCCCATCCCGTTTTGAGCAGCGGGATGTGGTCGGGGTAGAGGGATTCGAACCCCCGACATCCTGCTCCCAAAGCAGGCGCGCTACCAGACTGCGCTATACCCCGGTGGTTTGATCCCTCGAGGTTCCCCCCGAAAGAGTCGGCTATTGTGGGAATCGGCGAGGCATCTGTCAACGGTTTTCACAAGGTTTTTCACATTCGTGATCGGGCGCTATGCTTTCTGCAGCGGCCGGACGGCCCTACCCCTACCCTTCAAGGAGATTGGCAATGCGCAGCGGCAATCCCGCACTTTCGGAGTCGACGTTCCTCGACCTGGCCAGCGGCTCGGTGGTGACCTCGCCCGACCAGGTGATGACCATCAACGGCACGGTCAACAAGACCGGCATCCTGCTGTTGCTGACCGTGCTCACTGCTGCCTTCGCCTGGAGCCAGACCATCGGCGCCGACGGCCAGATCGCCCCGGGCGCGATGATCTATGCCATCGGCGGCGCCATCGGTGGGCTGGTCCTGGCCCTGGTGACGGTGTTCAAGAAGGAGTGGTCGCCGGTCACCGCGCCGATGTACGCGCTGGTGGAAGGCTTCTTCCTGGGCGCGATCTCGGCGGTGTTCGAAGCGCGCTTCCCGGGCATCGTGTTCCAGGCCGTGCTGCTCACCTTCGGCACCCTGTTTGCCCTGCTGGCGGCCTACCGCAGCGGCCTGATCAAGGTCACCGAGAACTTCAAGCTGGGCGTGGTCGCAGCCACTGGCGGCATCGCGCTGCTGTACCTGGCCTCGTTCGTGCTCAGCTTCTTCAACATCAACGTGCCGGTGATCCATGAAGCCAGCTGGCTGGGCATCGCCTTCAGCCTGTTCGTGGTGGTGGTGGCCGCGCTGAACCTGGTGCTGGACTTCGACTTCATCGAAACCGGCGCCGCCGCGCGCGCACCGAAGTACATGGAGTGGTACGGCGCGTTCGGGCTGATGGTCACCCTGGTGTGGCTGTATGTGGAATTCCTGCGGTTGCTGTCGAAGTTGCAGCAGCGTTGAGGCGTAGCATCAACGCCGGTAGAGCCGACTGTTAGTCGGCTGCTGTTCGACCGCACGTAAACGCAACGAAAAAGGGCACCCGATGGGGTGCCCTTTTTTTTGGAGCAGCCGACTGACAGTCGGCTCTACCTGTGGAGCAGCCGACTAACAGTCGGCTCTACCGGCGGCTCTCTACAGCGCCCGGTTACAGGCGGCTGGCGATGGCCTGGGCGAAGCCCATGGTGTTGCCGGTGCCGCCGAGGTCGCCGGTCAGCGAGTCCTTGGCTTCCAGGGTGGCCACGATCGCCTTGCGCAGGCGCTCGGCGTTGTCGGTCTGGCCGACGTGGTCCAGCATCTGCGCGGCCGCCAGCAGCAGCGCGCACGGATTGGCCTTGCCCTGGCCGGCGATGTCCGGGGCGGTGCCGTGCACGGCTTCGAAGATCGCCGCGTTCTCACCGATGTTGGCCCCCGGGGCCAGGCCCAGGCCGCCGACGAGGCCGGCGCACAGGTCGGAGATGATGTCGCCGAACAGGTTGGTGGTGACGATCACGTCGAACTGCTCCGGACGCATCACCAGCTGCATGCAGCAGTTGTCGACGATCATTTCCTGGAACTCGATGTCCGGGTACTTGGCCGCCACTTCGCGCGCCACGGCCAGGAACAGGCCCGAGGTCGACTTGATGATGTTGGCCTTGTGCACGGCGGTGACCTTCTTGCGGCCGGTGCTGCGGGCCAGCTCGAAGGCGTAGCGCACGATGCGCTCGGAGCCCTTGCGGGTGATGCGGGTGCCGGAGAACGCGGTTTCACCGTCGGCCGAGACTTCCTGGCCTTCGGCCAGGTAGGCGCCTTCGGTGTTCTCACGCACGGTGACCAGGTCCACGCCGTCGCCGAAGCGCGACTTGGTGTTCGGGAACGACACCGCCGGACGCACATTGGCGTACAGGTCGAAGTGGCGACGCAGGCTGACGTTGATCGAGGTGAAGCCACCACCGACCGGCGTGGTCAGCGGGCTCTTCAGGGCGATCTTGTTGCGTGCGATCGATTCCAGGGTGGAGGCCGGCATCAGGTCGCCGTGTTTTTCCAGCGCGACCAGGCCAGCGTCGGCATCTTCGTACTCAAAGCCGGTGTCCAGCTTGCCGAGCACGAACAGGGTGGCGTCCATGATCTCCGGGCCGATGCCGTCACCGCGGATGACCGTGATTTTCTGCGTCATTTGATCTGTTTCCGAACCGAGGGGGAGCGCCGTGGGTCCGGGGTCCGGAGCGTCGGCGCAAGGGAAGTTTCACCCGCAATTATGCCCCAGCCAGCCCCCGGACCCCAAATAGACCAAGGTAGCGCCGGCCGTTGGCCGGCCCACGGTGCACCCGGGTAGCGCCCGACCGTTGGTCGGGCGGCGCCATGCATCAATGTTCGTGGACGGCCGGGGCTGCAGCGCCGCCTTCCAGCTGGTCCAAAAAGTCCACGGCCCGGCGCAGATGCGGGATCACGATCGAACCGCCCACCACCAAACCGACCGAGAAGGTTTCGAAGAACTCTTCGCGGGTCACCCCGGCGTCCTTGCACTGGGCCACGTGGTAGCTGATGCAGTCGTCGCAGCGCAGCACCATCGAGGCGACCAGGCCCAGCAGCTCCTTGGTCTTCACATCCAGCGCGCCGGCCTGGTAGGTCTGGGTGTCGAGCGCGAAGAAGCGCCGCACCACCTGGTTGGGCTCACCCAGGATGCGCTGGTTCATGCGCTGGCGGAACTCGGTGAACTCGGCGATCCGGTCCTTGCTGGCGTCGTCCGCAGCGCTCATGCGCCTTCCCCGTTCAGCAGCGGCTCAAGCTTTCCTTCGCGGTGCAGGGCCATCATGTCGTCGTACCCGCCCACATGGAATTCACCGACGAAGATCTGCGGCACGCTGGTGCGGCGGGTCTTGGCCATCATCTTCTCGCGCTCGACCGGGTCCAGGTCAATGCGGACCTCGGTCCAGCTCTGGCCCTTGCTCTTCAGGAAGTTCTTGGCCGCCACGCAGTACGGACAGACGGCAGTCGAATAGATGGTGATGGGCGGCGTCCCACCCGGGTTGGAAGCGACATCTTGGCTCACGGGAAACTCCACGGCAGAACGAGTGTCTGTATATGGTAGCCCTGCGCTGGATTTTCCATGTCATCACCGCAACACTGCGGATCACCCGCAGCCCCAGGAGTTCCTGTTTGCGCCCTTTGCTGCTCTCTGCCGCGTTGACCCTGGCCTTGGCCGCCCCCTTGGCGTCGGCCCAGGACAGCAAGCTGCCGGACATCGGCTCGTCGGCCGGTGAACTGCTGACCCCGGCGCGCCAGGCCGAGTACGGCGGGATGATGCTGCGCGAGCTGCGCAACTACGGCTTCCTGCTGGATGACCCGCTGGTGGACGACTGGCTGCAGACCATGGGCGCGCGGCTGGGCTCCAACAGCGCCCAGCCGCGCCAGTCCTACACGTTCTTCATGCTCCGGGACCGGCAGATCAACGCCTTCGCCACCCTGGGCGGCTACGTGGGGGTCAACGCCGGGCTGGTGCTGACCGCAGAACGCGAGGACGAGGTGGCTGCGGTGCTGTCCCACGAAATCGCCCACGTCACCCAGCAGCACGTGCTGCGCGGGGTGGAACGGGCCCAGCGCGACCAGATCCCGATCCTGCTGGGCATGCTGGCGGCGGTGGTGGCCGCGCAGCAGGCTGGCGGCAACTCCTCCGGCGATGCCACCATGGCCGCGATCACCTCCGGCATGGGGCTGATGCAGCAACGCCAGATCAACTACACCCGCAGCAACGAATCGGAGGCCGACCGCCTGGGCATCCGCACCCTGGCCCGCAGCGGCTACGACGTGGATGCGATGGCCGGCTTCTTCGAACGCATGTCCGCCTCGATGCGCGGCAATGCCGGCGGCTATTCGGTACCGGATTTCCTGCAGACCCACCCGGTCAACACCACCCGCATCAGCGAAGCCAAGGCCCGCGCCGAGCAGATGAAGAAGGACACGGTGCTGCTCACCACCGAAGTGCCCGGCGGGGTGCGCCAGGAACGGGTGGACCCGGCCGACCCGGCGCTGTCCGACCCGCTGGTCCGGCGCACCAACCCGCTGCTGCCTTCCTCGATGCAGATCTCGGTGAATTCGCTGAGCCGGGGCGGCACTGGCCAGTTCGAGTGGGCGCGCGAGCGCCTGCGCGTGCTCAGCGCCGATACCCCGGGCGAGCTGGCCACCGAGTACCAGAACCTGCAGCGCGCGCAGAAGAGCGGCCTCAACGACGCCCAGCGCTATGGGCTGGCCCTGGCACGCCTGCGCAACAGCGGTGCGGCCGAGGCCCGGCGCGACCTCACCGAACTGCTCAAGGACCACCCGGACAACCTGTGGGTGGCACTGGCGCTGGCCGAGTCCGAGTCGCGCTCGGGCCAGCCGGCCCAGGCCAACGCCCGCTTCGACGCGCTGCTGCGCCAGCACCCCGGCAGCCGCCCGGTGGCGCTGACCTACGCCGAGATCCTGAACGAACAGGGCGGGCGCGAAGCCGGCCAGCGCGCGCAGGCGATGCTGCGCCCGCTGTTGTCGCAAAGCGGCAACGATCCGGTGTTCCAGCAGCGCTATGCCCGCGCCAGCGAGCTGGCCGGCGACACCCTGCGCGCCAGCGAGGCCTACGCCGAGGCCGCGTTCCTGAACGGCCGGCCGGAGCAGGCGTTGATGCAGCTGCAGGCGCTCAAGAAGCAGCCCGCACTGGATTACGTGGGCCGGGCCCGGGTGGATGCGCGGATCGAAAGCATCACCCCCACCGTGCTGGAGATGCGCCGGCAGGGCATCAACGACCCGGAGCTGGAACGGCGCTGAACCGCGCCCGGATGACCGTGGGATGGCAATGCCCTCATGGCCGTCACAAACATGTCATGAAACCGTAGTCTACTGGGCTCAATCCCGGTCTGATGAGCAATACGGTGGGCACGTGCAGAAACGCATCCTGATCGTCGATGACGAACCCGCGATCCGCGAAATGGTCGCCTTTGCCCTGCGCAAGGGTGATTACGACCCGATCCACGCCGGTGACGCGCGCGAAGCGCAGACGGCCATCGCCGACCGCGTGCCGGACCTGATCCTGCTGGATTGGATGTTGCCGGGCACCAGCGGGCTGGACCTGGCCCGGCGCTGGCGCAAGGAGGCCCTCACCCGCGAGGTGCCGATCATCATGCTGACCGCGCGCGGCGAAGAGAACGACCGCGTCGGCGGGCTCGAAGCCGGGGTGGATGACTACGTGGTCAAACCGTTCTCGGCCCGCGAACTGCTGGCCCGCATCCGCGCCGTGATGCGGCGGGCGCGCGACGACGACGAGGACGGCAGCGTGGCGGTGGGCAGCATCCGCATCGACGGTGCCGCGCACCGGGTGTTCGCCGGCGACCAGCCGGTGCCGATCGGCCCGACCGAGTACCGCCTGCTGCACTTCTTCATGACCCACCCCGAGCGCGTATACACCCGTGCCCAGTTGCTGGACCATGTGTGGGGCGGCAGCGTATATGTGGAGGAGCGCACCATCGATGTGCACATCCGCCGGCTGCGCAAGACGCTGGAACCGTTCGGCGCTGAAAACATGGTGCAGACCGTGCGCGGTGCAGGCTACCGGTTCTCGACCTCGACCTGATTTTTTCCTTGGACCGCAATGCCGCGCCACATCCGCTCCGCCTGGTTGAAAACCCTTGCCACCCTCGCCGTGCTGCTGCTTGCCGCCGGCCTGGTGGGCCTCGCCACCGGGCATGTGTGGATGTGCATCGCACTGGCCTCCATTGGTGCGCTGGCCTGGCACTACTGGCGGCTGCGCAAGGTGCTGCGCCGGCTCACCGCGCGCCAGCGCTGGGACATGAGCGGCGGCAACGGGGTCTGGAACGAACTGGACCGGCTGCTGTACCGCAACCAGCTGGAAATGCGCACGCGCAAGCGGCGCCTGCTGGACATGCTGCGCAGCTACCGCGCGGCTGCCGCCGCGTTGCCGGATGCGGTGGTGGTGGTGGACCGCAACAGCCAGCGCGTGCAGTGGTTCAACGAATCGGCCACCACGCTGCTCGGCCTGCACCATCCCGGCGACCTGGGCGAGGCCCTGGTCGCGCGCCTGCAGCCGATGCCGCTGGCGCACTGGCTGGCCGGCGGCCGCAATGCCGAACCGATCCTGGACGTGCCCTCCCCGGTCGATCCGGCGATCCGGCTCAACCTGCGCCTGATTCCCTATTCGCCGGACTACTGGCTGCTGATCGCGCGCGATGTGAGCAAGCTGCTGCGGCTGGAGCAGGTGCGCCGCGACTTCGTGGCCAACGTCTCGCATGAGCTGCGCACGCCGCTGACGGTGGTGCACGGCTACCTGGACATGATGGAGCCGGAGGATTTCCCCGGCACCGGGCCGATGCTGGAGGAAATGCGCAGGCAGTCGCAGCGCATGGCCCAGCTGGTCGAGGACCTGCTGACCCTGTCGCGGCTGGAATCGCAGGAACACACCGAAGAAGAAACCGTGGCGATGGCGCCGATGCTGGCCACGCTGCGCCGCGAAGCCGAGGCGCACAGCCAGGGCCGCCACCAGATCAGCGTGATCGACAGCGCCGGGGTGGACCTGCAGGGCTCCAACAAGGAACTGCACAGTGCCTTCTCCAACCTGGTCACCAACGCGGTGCGCTACACCCCGGCCGGCGGCCGGGTCGAGGTGGAGCTGGCCCGCGAAGGCCACGGCGTGGTGCTGGCGGTACGCGATACCGGCTATGGTATTCCCGCCACCCACCTGCCGCGCCTGACCGAGCGTTTCTACCGCGTTTCCAGCAGCCGCTCGCGCGAAAGCGGTGGCACCGGGCTGGGCCTGTCGATCGTCAAGCACATCCTGGGCCTGCACCACGCGCGCCTGGAGATCCAGAGCGAGGTCGGCAAGGGCAGCGTGTTCTCGTGCCACTTCGATGCCGACCACGTGCGCGAGCGCACTGACGTGGCCACCCTTTCCTCTGCAGAAGACTCCTCCGCATGAGCACCCTCGTTCCCATCGCCATGCCGGCGGAAACCGATCCACTGCGCGACCCGGCCCTGTACATCAACCGCGAGCTGTCGCAGCTGGATTTCAACTTCCGCGTGCTGGCCCAGGCGATGGACCCGCAGGTACCTGTGCTGGAGCGGCTGCGCTTCATGTGCATCTCCTGCACCAACCTGGACGAGTTCTTCGAGATCCGCGCCGCCGCGGTGCGCCACGCGCAGGAATTCGGCCTGCCGCCGGCGCCGGATGGGATGGCGCCGCAGACCATCCTCAACGCCATCCATGACCGCGCCGCGGAGCTGGTGGACCAGCAGTACCGCTGCTGGAACGACACGCTGCGCCCCGCGCTGCACGAGGCCGGCATCGACGTGCTGGGCCGGCACTCCTGGAACCACCGCCAGAAGCGCTGGCTGCGCGCCTACTTCCGCAACGAGATCATGCCGGTGCTGTCGCCGCTGGGCCTGGATCCTTCGCACCCGTTCCCGAAGATCCTCAACAAATCGCTGAACATCGTGGTGGTGCTCAAGGGCACCGATGCGTTCGGCCGCGCCGGCCACTTGGCCATCGTGCGCGCGCCGCGCTCGCTGCCGCGCATCATCCAGCTGCCGCAGACCCTGGGCGGGCCGCAGACCTTCGTGTTCCTGTCCTCGGTGCTGTCCACCTTCGTCGGCGAACTGTTCCCGGGCATGGAAGTCCAGGGTGCCTATCAGTTCCGGGTGACCCGCAATTCCGAGCTGGTGGTGGACGAGGAAGAAGTGGAAAACCTGGCGCTGGCACTGCGCGACGAGCTGGTCGATCGCGGCTACCGGCCGGCGGTGCGGCTGGAAATCGCCCAGGACTGTCCGCGCGACATCGTGCGCACGCTACTGCAGAACTTCGGCCTGACCGAGAACGCGGTGTACCGCATCGATGGCCCGGTCAACCTCAACCGTGTCATCCAGCTGTACGACCTGCTGGCCCGACCGGAACTCAAGTACCCGCCGATGAGCCCGCGCACGCTGCGCGACAGCGACGGCATCTTCGAGGTGGTGGCACGCAAGGACGTGCTGCTGCACCACCCCTTCGACGCCTTCACCGCCGTGCTCGACCTGATCAAGCAGGCCGCGGTGGACCCGAACGTGCTGGCGATCAAGCAGACGCTGTACCGCACCGGCAAGGATTCGCTGATCGTCGATGCGCTGATCCAGGCCGCACGCAACGGCAAGGACGTCACCGTGGTGGTGGAGCTGCGCGCGCGCTTCGACGAGGAAGCCAACCTGGGCCTGGCCGACCGCCTGCAGGAAGCCGGCGTGCAGGTGGTGTACGGCGTGGTGGGCTACAAGACCCACGCCAAGATGCTGCTGATCGTGCGCCGCGAGGGCCGCAAGCTGCGCCGTTACGTGCACCTGGGCACCGGCAACTACCACAGCGGCACCGCGCGGGCGTACACGGACCTGAGCCTGATCACCGCCGATGCCGATATCGGCAACGACGTGCACCTGCTGTTCCAGCAGCTGTCCGGGCTGGCCCCGCGCACGCGCCTGAAGCGCCTGCTGCAGTCGCCGTTCACCCTGCACGACGGGCTGCTGCAGCGGATCGAGCGCGAGATGCACCTGGCCCAGAACGGCCGCCCGGGGCGGATCATCGCCAAGATGAATGCCCTCAACGAACCGCAGGTGGTGCGTGCGCTGTATGCCGCATCGCAGGCCGGGGTGCAGATCGACCTGATCGTGCGCGGGGCGTGCACGCTGCGCCCGGGCGTACCGGGGGTCTCGGACAACATCCGGGTCCGTTCCATCGTGGGCCGTTTCCTGGAACACAGCCGCGTCTACTGGTTCGGCAACGACGGCGCGTCCGAGCTGTACTGCGCCAGCGCCGACTGGCTGGAGCGCAACCTGCTGCGCCGGGTGGAGACCTGCTTCCCGATCCTGGACCCGGAGCTGGCCCGCAAGGTCTACCGCGATGTGCTGCAGAACTACCTGGACGACAACCTCAACGCCTGGGAACTGCACGCCGACGGCGAGTACCGCAAATGCAGCCCCGGCCCCGACCAGCCCCCGCACTCGGCGCAGATGGCGTTGATGCAAGGGTTGTAGATCGAAGATCTACAACCCGGGTAGATCCCGACCGTTGGTCGGGATTCGTACGGTGCGGCCTCCGGTCGCATCATGTGAAGGCCGTGCGGTGACGCCGCGACCCACCCTTCGGCTACCATTCGCAAATGCCGCATACCTCCACGACTCCGCCCGCCCTGCAGGATGGCGACCTGCTCGCCGCCGTCGACCTCGGTTCGAACAGTTTCCACATGGTCATCGCGCGCTACACGCTCGGGCAGCTGCGCGTGGTCGACCGCTTGCGCGAGACCGTGCGCATGGCCGATGGCCTGGATGGCAAGGGCGGCCTGTCGGCCGACGCGCGCCAGCGCGCGCTGGAGTGCCTGGCCCGGTTCGGCCAGCGCATCCGTGGCATTCCTTCGGTACGCGTGCGCGCGTTGGCTACCAACACCGTGCGCCAGCTGCGCTCGCCGCAGGCGTTCCTGATGCCGGCCGAAACCGCGCTGGGGCATGCCATCGAAGTGGTCAGCGGGCGCGAAGAGGCCCGCCTGATCTACCTGGGCGTGGCCCATGCGCAGCCGCCCAAGCCGGACCAGCGCCGGCTGGTGATCGACATCGGCGGCGGCTCCACCGAATTCATCATCGGCCAGGGCATGCAGACCCTGGAGCGCGAAAGCCTGCAGGCCGGCTGCATCGCCAGCACCCGGCGCTTCTTCCCGGGCGGCAAGCTGAGCAAACGGCGCTGGAAGGATGCGCTGACCGAGATCGGCGCCGAGTTCCAGCAGTTCGCCACCAAATACCGCGCGCTGGGCTGGCACGAAGCGCTGGGCTCGTCAGGCACGCACAAGGCGATCAGCGAAATCTGCGCCACCATGAAGCTGAGCAAGGGCGCGATCACCGCCGAAGCGCTGCCGCAGCTGCGCGATGAGCTGCTCAAGGCCAAGCGCATCGAGGACATCAACCTGCCCGGGCTGTCGCCCGACCGTCGGCCGATCATCGCCGGCGGCATCCTGGTGCTGGAAGCGGCGTTCCAGGCGCTGGGCCTGCAGAAGCTGCTGGTCAGCAAGGCGGCGATGCGCGAAGGCATCCTGTACGACATCCTCGGCCGCGCCAGCGAGAACGACCTGCGCGACGAATCGGTGGACGCGCTGACCCTGCGCTACGGCATCGATACCGTGCAGGCCGCGCGCGTGCAGCGCACCGCGCTGGACCTGTTCGCCCAGGTCGAAGGCAGCTGGAACCTGGACCCGGACGACGCGCGCATGCTCGGCTGGGCAGCGCGCCTGCACGAGCTGGGCCTGATGATCGCCCACAGCGGCTACCACGTGCATGGCAGCTACGTGCTGGAGAACTCGGACATCGCCGGCTTCTCGCGCCAGGAACAGCAGCTGTTGGCCGCGCTGGTGCGCAGCCACCGCCGCAACGTCTCCAAATCCGCGTTCGATGCCCTGCCCGAACGCCTGCTGCTGCCGGCCCGGCGCATGACCGCCCTGCTCCGGCTGGCGGTGCTGCTCAACCGTGCCCATGAAGACACCCCGGTGCCGGCGCTGGAGCTCAGCGCGGACGACAGCCGGATGTCGCTGATCCTGCCGCAGGCCTACATCGATGCCCGCCCACTGCTGCGCGCCGACCTGATCGGCGAAACCGACGGCATGGCCGGGCTCGGCGTCCAGTTCCGCCCGTTCGTGGCCTGAGCCGCGTCCGCGGCACCCGCCTCGCTGCCGCTACAGACACTGCGCCACCATACGTGACGGTGTGCGCAGATCCACGTGCTGCGTCGCAGCATCCGGATACATTGCGACATATCCAGATACATCGGACAGATTCAGCAAAACTTCACAATCCATTGATGCATAAGGAAATTTTTCTCTTTGGTTACGAAGAGGTGAATTTTTTTTGGCAAAAAGCTTTACACCGGCTTAACGACTGGGACTAAGATCGAATCACCGGCCCATTTGGGCTGGTTTTCGAGGGACGCGGGGGCACTTGGGACCCCGCCGACCTCTTTTGATTCAGTTCTGAACCAGAGAGAGAGCCAAATGACTTCACGCATCAACGTACTCGGGCAGGCGATCCGCTATGCCCTGGTCGCCGGTACCGCTGGCCTGGTGGCCGCCCCGGCCATGGCACAGGACGCGCCGAACCCCACCAACCTGGATCGCATCGAGATCACGGGTTCGCGCATCCGTACGGTGGACGTGGAAACCGCGCAGCCGGTGTTTGCGATCAGCCGCACCGACATCGAGCGCCAGGGCTTCAGCTCGGTCGCCGACATCCTGCAGAACGTGACCGCCATGGGCAGCCCGACGATCAGCCGCGCCAACGCGCTGACCGCCGGTGAGAACGCCGGCGGCACCTATATCGACATGCGCAACCTGGGCACCCAGCGCACGCTGGTGCTGGTCAATGGCAAGCGGCTTGGCATCAGCACCTCCGGCTACCAGGACGTGTCGACCCTGCCCGTCTCCGCCGTCGAGCGCATCGAAGTGCTGAAGGACGGCGCCTCGGCCATCTATGGTTCCGACGCGATGGCCGGCGTGGTCAACATCATCACCCGCGGCAATGTCACCGGCGTCACCGCCAACGTCTACCACGGGCAGTACAGCGAAGGCGACGGCGCCCGCGACCGCTTCGACGTGGTGGCCGGCTGGAGCAATGACCGCATCTCGCTGACCCTGTCGGCCGAACATGCTGAAGAGAAGGGCGTGTGGGCGCGCGACCGTGGCTTCAGCCAGTACGGCATGACCGATCGCCACCCGCTGGATTCCAGCAACTGGACCACCATCAGCCAGTACGGCCAGATCACCGGTCTGCGCGGCCCGGGCTGCACCGCCACTGCCGGCTGCGGCTACTCGCTCAACCGTGGTTCGGACCCGACCCTGCCGGGCAACTACCACCGCACCGACACCACCCCGTTCACCGGTGATGTGAGCAACGCCAACGACCAGATGCACGTGATGTATCCGCTCAAGCGCGATTCGGTGTACTTCGATGGTCGCTTTGCGATCACCGACAGCATCAACTTCCGCACCGAGCTGGGTTACAACGAGCGCGAGTCGACCCGCCAGATCGCCGGTTACCCGCTGCAGTCCAGCACCGCCGGGGTCGGCTCGATGTCGATCAACAGCTACTTCAATCCGTTCGGCAACCAGCACGGCTATGCCACGCCGACCGCGGTGGCCTGGAACCGTCGTACCTGGGAAGTTCCGCGCGTGACCACCAGCAACCTGAAGACCTATCGCGCGGTGGCCTCGTTCGACGGTTCGTTCGACATCGGCGAGCACTACTTCGACTGGGAAGCGGGCTACCAGTACAACCGCAATGAACTGGAATCGGTGGCCACCGGCAACCTGCACAAGGCGCGTGTCGCCGGCGGCGTGGGTCCGTCGTTCCTCAACGCGCAGGGCCAGGTGCAGTGCGGTACCGCCGCCGCCCCGATCTCGTTCGACGTGTGCAAGCCGTGGAACCCGCTGGTGGCGTACGGCGTGACCGCGCCGAACGGCCTGTATGGCAATGACGAGCTGCAGGCCTGGCTGTTCCCGGAAGAAACCACCAAGGGCCGCACCACCTCGAAGAACTTCTTCGCCAACATCGCCGGTTCCATCTTCACCCTGCCGGCCGGCGACCTTGGCTTCGCCTTCGGCGTTGAAAGCCGCAAGGAAGAAGGAAAGTACACCCCCGATGCGCTGGCCCAGACCGGTGCCACCACCAACCTGGCCGCCGGCCCGACCGGTGGCGACTACACCGTCAACGAAGCCTACCTGGAGCTCAACATCCCGGTGCTGGCCGACCTGCCCGGCGCGAAGGAACTGACCTTCAACGGCGCCACCCGCTTCTCGGACTACGACACCTTCGGCAACACGCTCAACAGCAAGTTCGGTTTCAAGTGGAAGCCGATCGACTCGCTGATGGTGCGCGGTACCTGGGCCGAAGGCTTCCGTTCGCCCACCATCAACGACCTGTTCGGTGGCGGTTCGGAAACCTTCGCGCAGTTCAGCGATCCGTGCGACACCGTGTTCGGCTCCTCGCGCACCAGCGCCGAAGTGCGCGCCCGCTGCTCGCGTGACATCGCCAGCGCCGCCACGTTCCGCCAGCTGCGCCAAGGCGGCACGCCGGTGACCGTGGCTACCGATGCCACCCCGGTGCCGTTCACCTCCGGCTCCAACCCGACGCTGACCCCGGAAACCTCCAAGAGCAAGACGCTGGGCCTGGTGTGGAGCCCCGGCTTCATCCAGAACTTCAACGCCTCGCTGGACTGGTGGAAGATCCGCATCGACAACACCATCATTGCCGACACCCCCACCCAGATCCTGATCGACTGCTATGAGCAGGGCATCGACGCGCGCTGCTCGCGCTTCGAACGCGATCCGGTCACCGGCATCGTGACCAACCTGAAGTTCGGCAACCGCAACGCCGGTTTCCTCGAAACCGAAGGCTACGACCTGGACCTGAACTACCGGATGGACACCGACTTCGGCAAGTTCTCGCTGAACTCGGCCACCACCTACGTGTCGAGCAACATCTACCGTTCGACCAATGACGCCAGCGTCGTGCCGACCCCCACCAACGGCATCGGCAGCGGCTTCCGCGTCCGCTCCAACCTGGTGCTGGGTTGGGACCTGGAAAACTTCGGCATGAGCTGGACCGCCCGCTACTACTCCGGGGTGAAGGAGCAGTGCGCCAACATCGCGCTGTACCCGGAAGAGTGCTCGGATCCGAACCAGTACGCACCGTGGTACAAGGGCTCGCGCAACTACAACGAGCGTGGTTCGGTCACCTTCCACGACCTGCAGTTCCGCTACAACCTGCCGTGGGAAGCCACCGTGTCGGTCGGCGCCAACAACGTCTTCGACAAGCTGGGCCCGATCATGTACAGCAAGCCGAACTCGGCCTTCTCGTACTACGGCGGTTACGACATCGGTCGCTTCATCTACATGAAGTACCAGCAGCGCTTCTGATCGCCCCGCGCGGTTGATGCACGATGACCACGGCCCTTCGGGGCCGTGGTTTTTTTGTGCCCGGCGCGGCGTCATGTGCCGGTCATGTCGATGTCATGTCGGCTACATCGCCAGCCCCGAGCATGCCTTCAAACCGGAGGCCCGCCATGCGCTATGCCATCGTCACTGAAACGTATCCCCCCGAAGTCAACGGCGTTGCCCTGACCGTGCAGGGACTGGAACAGGGACTGCGCGCGGCCGGGCATGAGGTGGACCTGGTGCGCCCGCGCCAGGCCGACGACACCGATGCCGGCGGCGCGCTGCTGGTGCAGGGCGCCGGGCTGCCCCGCTACCCCGGCCTGCGCTTCGGCCTGCCGGCCCCCAAGCGGCTCGCCCGGCAGTGGCAGCAGCAGCGCCCCGACGCCATCTACATCGCCACCGAGGGCCCGCTGGGCTGGTCGGCACTGCGCACCGCGCGGCGCCTGGGCATCCCGGTCGCCACCGGCTTCCACACCCGCTTCGACGAATACCTGCCCGACTACGGCGTGGCCTGGTTGCAGGCCGCCGCCCTGCGCTGGATGCGGCGCTTCCACAACCAGGCCGATGCCACCCTGGTGCCCACCCAGGAGCTGCAGCAGTTCCTCGGCGACCAGGGCTTCGACCGGGTGCGCCTGCTGGCGCGCGCGGTGGACAGCAGCCAGTTCGAGCCGACGCGGCGCGACCCGGCACTGCGCGAGGAATGGGGCATCGACGGCAGCGGCTTCGCGGCGATCTACGTCGGACGCATCGCGGCGGAAAAGAACCTGGCGCTGGCGGTGAAAGCGTTCCGCCGGCTGCAGCAGGTGCGGCCCAAGGCCCGCTTCGTGTGGGTGGGCGATGGCCCGGCCCGCGAGAAACTGGCCCATGAAAACCCGGACTTCATCTTCTGTGGGGTGCAGCGCGGAGATGCGCTGGCGCGCCATTTCGCCAGCGGCGACCTGTTCCTGTTCCCCAGCCGCAGCGAGACCTTCGGCAACGTCACGCTGGAAGCGATGGCCAGTGGCGTGACTACGGTGGCATTCGACTACGGCGCGGCCCGCGAGCACCTGCGCACCGATGAGAACGGGGTAGCGGTGGACGATGACAACGCCTTCGTCGATGCGGCCGTGCGCCTGGCCGGCAATGACGCCGAGCGCGACCGGTTGGGCCGCAATGCGGCCGTGGCGATGACGCGGCTGCATCCGCAGCAGGTCGTGGCCGAGTTCGAGGCCCTGCTTGCCGAACTGGCCAGTGCTCGGAGGTCGCATGCGGACCACGCCGCTTGATGCCCTGCGCGGGCGCGAAACCCGCTGGTGCCGACGCGCCAACCACTATTGCCGGCACCGCCGCGTGCGCCGCGCGTTCTCGATGGTCAGCCGCCTCGGCGACGGGGTGTTCTGGTACGCGCTGATGGGCGCACTGGTGCTGCTGGACGGCTTCGATGGCCTGCGCGCGTCGCTGCACATGGCCGCTACTGGCCTGATGGCGTTGCTGCTGTACAAAAGCCTGAAGCGCTGGACCCGGCGCCCCCGCCCCTATGCGGCCGACCTGCGCATCCGTGCCTGGGTGGCGCCGCTGGACGAATTCAGTTTCCCGTCCGGGCACACCCTGCATGCGGTGTCGTTCACCATCGTGGCGCTGGCCTACTACCCGTGGCTGGCGCCGGTGCTGGTGCCGTTCACGGCGGCGGTGGGGGTGTCGCGGGTGGTGCTCGGGCTGCATTACCCCAGCGACGTACTGGCCGCCACGGCGATTGCCACGGCGTTGGCAGGCGCCAGTTTGCAATGGTTGCCGTTGCCGGTTTGATTGCGGGTGTACGTGCGCAGGGTCATGGCTTTGACACGCATGGCGTGTCACTACGATCCTTGGTCGCCCGATCCGTGGTCGCCCCGGGCGGGGGATCGGGCGCCTTGTAGGGACACGCCATGCGTGTCTGCGCGGTGCCGGGACAACCTAATACAATGGCGGCATGACTACGCTGTTCATCTCCGATCTGCATCTGGACCCGAGCCGTCCAGCCATCACCGACCTGTTCCTGGACTTCCTGCGCCGCGAGGCGATGCAGGCCGATGCCCTGTACATCCTGGGCGACCTGTTCGAGGCCTGGATCGGCGATGACACCCCCTCCCCCGCCGCCGATGCGGTGGCCGACGCGCTCAAGGCGGTCGCAGACGCCGGGGTGCCGGTGTACTTCATCCGCGGCAACCGCGATTTCCTGGTGGGCGAAGACTACGCCCGTCGCGCCGGCTTCCGCATCCTGCCCGACCCGAGCGTGATCGACCTGTACGGCACCCCGGTGCTGCTGCAGCACGGCGACCTGCTGTGCACCGATGATGTGGCCTACCAGCAGTTCCGCGCACAGACCCGCGACCCGGTGTTCCAGGCGCAGTTCCTGGCCCAGCCGCTGGCCGCACGCATCGCCTTCGCGCAGAAAGCGCGCGATGCCAGCCAGGCGCGCCAGTCGGAAATGAAACAGGGTGACCGCGCCACCTTCGAGACCGTGACCGACGTGGCGCCCGATGAGGTCACCGCCACGTTCGTGCGCCACGGCGTGGACACCATGATCCATGGCCATACCCACCGCCCGGCGATCCACAGCCTGCAAGCCGGCGGCCGCGCGTGCACGCGCATCGTGCTGGGCGACTGGTACGAACAGGGCTCGGTACTGCGGGTCACCCCGCAGGGGTGGACGCTGGATTCGCTGGCCTGACGCCAACCAGCACGCGGCGGATCCATATCCGCCGCGTGCCTTGTTGATTACCGGAACGCGGCGACCGCTGCCTTGGTGTTGACCAGCACGCGCTGGTTGTCGGCACTGGAGGCGATGCCCATCGGAATCCCGTTGTAGCTGATGTTGGGATTGGACCAGAAGTTCAGGCGCGGGCAGCCTGAGGTGCAGTCGTAGGCCATGATCGTGCGCCAGCGCGCGCCGGTGGCCGGCTGGTAGCGATACCCATGGCCGTACGCATACGGCGAGGTGCTGGAGTCGGTGGCGATATCGTGCCGCGCGCTCTGCAGGTGGCCGATCTCATGCGCGAACGAGTAGTAGCCGGTAGCGCAGTCCCAATACACGGCCGCGAAAGCGCTCGATGCCGTCGAGCCGATCCCGGATGCCAGCCCGCAGTAGCTGCTGTTGTTGATGATCAGCACTGCCACGTCGGCTGCGGTGCTGTTGCGGGTGGCGTGGATGGCATCCATGTAGCCATCGTTGGTCGAGCGGAAGCGTGCCAGGTCAGTGCTGAAATTCCCCGTCTCGGTGTACGCCACGGCCTGGTACCCAGCCAGCTGCATGGTGATGCCGACGTTGCTGTTGGTGTAACCCTGGTTCGACTCGGCCACCGCCAGCTGCACCAATGACTGCATGTTGCCGCCATAGGCGTTCACCGCCGCGTTGGTGGCCACCACCAGCACCCGGATGGTGGCCGGCGTGCCCGACGAGGCCGCCGCAATGCCGGCGCGATCACTGGCCGGCATCTCGATCTTCGGCAGCGTGTTGTAGTCGGCCGGGTGTTCGGCCGGCATGCGCGACTCATCCACCTGCACCAGCACATGGCGGCCATCGCTGAGCGGACGCAGCCGGTACAGCGTGCCGTCCTTGCGGATTGAACCGGTGACGGTATCGCCATTGCGCACCAGGATCACCGAGTTGCCCGGATCCTGCGTACCGGCCTGGCGGGTTAGTTTCGACCCCGCGTTCTGCAGGCTGCCGTACCAGATGCTGCCGCCATCGGGCAGGTTCTCCACCCGCTGCTGCAGCGCCTGCACGGGCGTGCCGAGCAGCTCGAACTCCAGCTGCCGTTGCGCCGCCACCACCGCGCCGGCCTCAACGCGGACTTCCTGCACGGCGGCGCTGGAGGGCGCCGACAACACCGCCTGCGCGGCCGGCTGGCTGGCCGCAGCGGCCCGGCTCAACACCGTCACCGGCTGGAACAGGGGAGCCGCCGCCGCCGTACCCACGGCGGCCAGGAACAACGTGATCGCACCTGCGGTCTTTCTCATCGAACTGGACATCATGTCGCCTCTCTCGTTGAGTGAACTTCGGAAGTGAACGTGTTCGCGCCACCGCCCCTGTCGGCAGGCCACACCATCTGGCGCCAATCGATCGCGTGAATTCAATAGAGCGCACCAATGAGATTTCCGAACTGTGACCGGCGGCCACAGCGGTTCAGTTACGTCGCGCCTGTGTCGCTTTCGCGCTACCTTAAACGCGCATCGACAGGGGAACCGAGGCCATGGCAGGGCAGCCCACTCCGACGACCACCGTGCCGGTCACGCTGCAGATCGGCCTGTTCTTCGACGGCACCCGCAACAACGCCGACAACCTGCTGCACGCCTCGCGCCCCCCCGGCAGCACCACCCCCGCACCGCGCCCACCCGCCCCCGCCGTCCTGGCCGACGACGCGTCGCCCTACCAGAGCCGCCTGACCAGCAGTTTCAGCAACGGACTGACCAACATCGCGCGACTGCACGCGCTCTACCCCGACCACCGGCGGACTACGCCGACACTGCCCGGCACGCTGTCCCTGGCGATCTACATCGAAGGCGCCGGCACCCGCACCGGCAAGGACGACGACCTGATGGGGCTGGCGTTCGGCATCGGCCCCAGCGGCGTCATAGCCAAGGTCCACCGCGCCCTCGACGTACGCCTGCCCGAAGCACTGCGCGCCTTGGCCAGCACCCTGCCGCCCCACGCATTGACCGCGGTCCGCCTGGACCTGTTCGGCTTCTCGCGCGGCGCCGCCTCCGCGCGCGACGCGATCAACCGGCTCAACGCCCCCGACGGCCGCCTCTGGCTGCAGGAACAGCTGCGCCGCACCGGCTGGACACTGCCATCGGCCCCTGCCATCCGCCCGGTGCGCTTCGTCGGCCTGTTCGACACCGTGGTTGCGATCGACGCGCGCCAGCGCGACGAACTGCCCCACGTCACCCTGCCCGCCGGCTGCGCCGACAAGGTGGTCCAGCTCACAGCGCGCGACGAGCACCGCCACTACTTCGCACTGACCTCCGTCGCGCCCGAACACGAAGAGATCGCGTTGCCCGGCGTGCACGCCAACATCGGCGGCGGCTACGACCAGCGCATCGAAGGGCCAAAACTACTCACCCGCCCGCAGGGCCAGCGCATCCGCACCCACGACGTACCCGACACCACCACCCCGCCGCTGGCCCTGCTGCGCAGCACCCAGGTCTACGCACGCGCGCAGGCCGCCTGCCGGCGATGGCAGGCCGCACTGGGCCTGGGCGAGGACAACGTCTGGGTCGACGTATGGCATCGCTGGCAGCAGATGCGCGTGGCCGGCAGCGACAGCGTGCTGCCGCAATGGGTGCTGTTCGCGCATGCCGCAGTGGTGTTGAAGCGGGAGATCGACTGGCGCTACCAGCTGGTCGCACTGCGGCTCATCCACCAGCGCGCGGCAGCCGCCGGCGTGATGTGGGCACGCACGCCGGATGCGGATCCGGCAATGGCGCTGCCGGATGAGCTGAAGCCCATTGCCGCACGCCTGCTGGCAGGCCAAGCACTCGATGCAGCGCAGGAACGGCTGTTGCGAAAGCGTTACCTGATGCAATCAGCACACTGGAATTTCGACGCGCTCGGCGACACCGCGTTGTTGTATGCCGCCGACGATGCAACGCGCGAATTGCCGTATCGGCCCGGGCCGGGATTGTTTTACATCAACCGGCCAACAGAAGACGGAACACGCGTAGTGTTACGGAACGTTTAGCGCGGCGGGATTCCCAGCATGAAGCCGCCGCAAGCACGTAGCAATTCGTAGTGCCACGCCATGCGTGGCAACCGCGCAACGCGCGGCACAAGCATCCGAAGGCGAATCGTTTCCGCGTCGATCATTTTGTCCGGCGTCAGGAGTGTCCGGAGCCGTGTCTCAGGCGTTCATGACGCCGGAACGGAGAGCAGCCACGCATGGCGTGGCACTACGCGTTCATGACGCCGGAACGGAGAGCAGCCATGCATGGCGTGGCACTACGATCTTGAAGGCGTACGACCCGCCTGCTCGATCAGGTCCGCCAGCTCATCCTGCTCGAACCCAGCCAACAACCGCGCCTCAAGATTGAACGGGCCATATAGAAACCCGTTGGCATATTCCTTCAACAGCGCGATGAAACGCGCCCGGGGCTCCACACCCGCACGCTCGCAATACCAGCGATACCAGCGCGTCCCCGCCGCCACATGCGCCACTTCCTCGCGCAGGATGATCTCCAGCACATCGGCAGTAGCATGGTCATTGGCAGAACGCAGCTTGGTGATCATCCCCGGCGTGACATCCAGCCCGCGCGCCTCCAGCACCCGCGGCACCAGCGCCATCCGCGACAGGCCATCGTGCGCCGTCTTCTCACACATCTCCCACAGCCCGTTGTGCGCGGCGAAATCGCCGTAGTCGTGGCCGTGCGCCTGCAACCGCCCATGCAACAGCAGGAAGTGGCGCGACTCATCGTCGGCCACCCCCACCCAGTCCGCATGGAACGACCCCGGCAGCCCGCGGAAGCGATACACCGCATCCCACGCCAGATCGATGGCATTGAGCTCGATATGCGCGATCGCATGGATGAACGCCGCCCGCCCCTCCGCATTGCCCAAGCCCCGCCGCGGTACATCGCGCGGATGCACCAGCTGCAACTGCGACGGCCGCCCCGGCATCCGGATCGGCTCCGGCGGCGGCGCATCCGCGCGCACCTTCAACTGCCCCGCGCGGAACTGCGCCGCGTACTGCTGGGTCAGCGCCACCTTGCGCAGCGGGTCCGCCTCGGCCATGCACTGCTGCGCCGCGCGCAGCAGATCACCGGCCGCCTCGTCCCGCGGCAACGTCGCGCTCACCGCCAGGCCTCAGGCGCGGCGCTTGTGCTTGGCATCGTCCGAACGCAACTGCTGGATGCGCTCGAAATAGCCCGGCTCGATACCGGTCGGGTACACGCCGTTGAAGCACGACGAATCGAACGACTTCAGCTCCGGGTTGCCTTCGCGCACCGCCGCTTCCATGTCCTCGATGTCCTGGTAGATCAACCAGTCGCAGCCCAGGTGCGCCTCGATTTCCTCCACGCTGCGGTTGTGCGCCACCAGCTCTTCGGCCGCCGGCATGTCGATGCCGTAGATGTTCGGATAGCGCACCGGCGGTGCCGCGCTGGCCAGGTAGACCTTGCGCGCACCGGCGTCGCGCGCCATCTGCACGATCTGCTGGCTGGTGGTGCCGCGCACGATCGAATCGTCCACCAGCAGCACCACCCGGTTGCGGAACTCCAGGTGGATCGGGTTGAGCTTGCGGCGCACCGACTTCACCCGCTCACCCTGCCCCGGCATGATGAACGTGCGGCCGATGTAACGGTTCTTGATGAAGCCCTCGCGGTACTTCACCCCCAGCACATTGGAGATTTCCAGCGCGGCATCGCGCGAGGTATCCGGGATCGGGATGATGGTGTCGATATCGTGGTCCGGGCGCAGGCGCAGGATCTTCTCGCCCAGCTTGATGCCCATGCGCATGCGCGCCTTGTGCACCGACACGTTGTCGATCATCGAATCGGGACGCGCGAAATACACGTACTCGAAGATGCACGGGCTGTGCTCGGCCGGCTCGGCACACACTTCCGAGAACAGCTCGCCACGCGCGGTGATCACCAGCGCCTCGCCCGGGCGCACATCGCGCACGCGCTGGAAGCCCAGCACGTCCAGCGCCGACGATTCGGAGGCCACGATGTACTCATCACCTTCGGCGTGGGCGCGCTTGCCCAGCACCAGCGGGCGGATCCCGTGCGGGTCGCGGAACGCGACCAGGCCCAGGCCCAGCACCACGCTGATCACCGCATAGCCACCCTTGCAGCGGCGGTGCACGCCAGCCACCGCACGGATCGCCGCTTCCGGGGTCAGCTGGCGCTGCGCGTCCAGCTCGAACGCGAACACGTTCAACAGCACTTCGCTGTCCGAATCGGTGTTCACGTTGCGGCGGTCCTGTTCGAACACCTGCTGGCGCAGCGCCTCGGTGTTGATCAGGTTGCCGTTGTGGGCCAGCGCGATGCCGTACGGCGAATTGACGTAGAACGGCTGCGCCTCGTCCATGCCTTCCGAACCGGCGGTCGGGTAGCGCACATGGGCGATACCGACGCGGCCTTCCAGGGTGGACATGGTCTTGGCGTCGAACACATCGCGCACCAGGCCGTTGGCCTTCTGCACGCGCAGCCGGGTGCCATCGGCGGTGGCGATGCCTGCCGCGTCCTGGCCACGATGCTGGAGGACGGTCAGGCCGTCATACAACTGCCCGGCGACGTTCTGGTTGCCGACAATACCGACGATGCCACACATGGTGCGAATCTCCGCTGGGCTGGGCCCATCTACTGTGAAGGTGGCCGTGCCTGGCCGGGGGAACCGTTCCGTGCCGGAGCGGTGTCGTCCGGGCGCACGAGCGCCGGGTCGATGTTCTGGGGGGAGCCTGGCCGTGCCTGGTTGGCCCACACATCGGCGGGGTCCACCGCCTGCTGCGGGGTCTCATCCAGCGGTCGCGGCCATCCGCGCCCACCCAGCAACTGGCCAAGGACGCCATTATCGCCTGTCGCGCCCGGCTTGCCCAACTCCCCGATGGGCAGTTGCGCCATGTTCACCTCCGGCAGCGCCGTCGGCAGCCCCTGCAGGCCCTGCATGTCCTTCAGGTTGGGCATCTGCGGCAGCTCCGGCATGCGCGGCATCTTGGCCTGCATCCAGCCCACCCCGGGGTCGAGCATCGCGCGCAGGTGCGACTCGCGCCAGGTCGCTTCACGGGTCAGCGGGGTGTACGAACCCAGCAGCAGCAGCGCGCAGGCGATCAGGCCGCCCCGGGCCAGGCCCAGGCCGCCGCCCATCATGCGATCGGCGCCGTTCAGGCTGGTCGAGCGCACCGCCTGGCGGATCACCAGGCCGATCGCCCAGACCGAGACCATGACCAGCAGGAATACGGTGAGGTAGCCGGCGAAATAGTGGCCGGTGCCCGGCGCCGCCGGCGCCGACCACCACGCAGCGGCGCTGCGCCCCAACATCAGTGCGGCCCAGCCGCCCAGCAGCCACGAGAACGTGCTGATGACGATGCTGACGAATCCGCGCATGACCCCGAGCAGGGTCGAGATGCCGATCACCGCCAGCAGCACGAAATCAATCATGTGCGGGGGGCCGCATCAGGGATGCGGCCGGACCATGCCGGCCACGCCGACCTTCGACGCAACCTGGGCCTTGAGGTTCTCCGCCTCGGCACGGTTGGCGACGGGACCGACGCGCACGCGGTTGAGCGTGCCCTTGTCGGTACGTACCTGCTCCACGAAGGCGCTGAAGCCGGCCGCGCGCACTTTGTCGCGCAGCGCGTTGGCTTCGGTCGCCTGGCCGAACGCGCCCAGCTGTACGGCGAAGCCGACGCTGCTGGCCGCCGGTGCGGTCGGCACGGCCACGGGCTTGGCGGCCGCGGTGGCGGGTTCGGGCTTGGCCGCCGCCGGCTTCGGCTCCGGCTTGGGGGCCTCCGGCTTCGGCGCCGGCTTGGCGGCCGCCACCGGTTCCGGTGGCAGCGTTTCGGTCTTCACCGTGGCGGCAGCAGGCGCGGCAGCGGCGCTGGATGCAGCCGGTGCCGTTGCGGTGGCCGGCGCCGGGGCCGCAGCCACGGCGGTATCGGCGCGCGCGTCCAGCGTCACCACTTCGGCCTTGACGTCATTGCGCACCTTGACCGCTTCCAGGCGTGCCGCTTCGGCCTGCGCGCGATCGGCATACGGCCCCACGCGCACCCGCCAGGCCTGGCGGCCGTTGATCGTGGCCGGTTCGCTGAAGCCAGGCAGCTGGGCCTTCTTGAGGAACGCGATCACCGCGTTGGCGTCGGCCTGGCTGCCGTAGGCGCCAAAGCTGACCGCATAGTTGCCTGCGGCCACCGCCGGCGAGGTATCGGCGGCCGCCGGCTCGGCCGGTGCGGTTGCATCGGGCTGCAGCGGCTGGGTGGTGGACACCCCGCTCTGCAGGCCGGTGGCGCCACCGGTGGGGGCCACCAGCGGCAGTTCGCGGGTCTGGAACTGGCCATCGGCCGGCGCGTCCGGCGCAGTGATCGGCACGTTGGCCACGCCGCTGTCAGGGGCAGGCCCCTTGACCAGCATGGGCAGGAAAATCACGGCCAACGCCACCAGGACGATGGCACCAATCAGTCGCTGTTTCAGAGGAGTATCCACGGAAGGCTGGCAGGGCGGCGCGGCGGAATGCCACGGCGATTATACGGGCGCGCGCGCGTGCGGCGTCGAAGACGGCTGAACGTTGTCGCTAGTTGCCCGCCTCAGCGGGCGTTCTCGAGCCACAGCAAGGCCTGCGCGGCAGTGTGGAAGGAACCGAAGACCAGCACGCGGTCGCCGGCCTTGGCCGCCGACAGCGCCTGCTGCAACGCAGTGTCCACGTCGTCATGGGTGGCAGCCGCAGCGGCGGCGGTGCCCGCCAGGCGGGCAAGCAATGCCGTCGCACTCTGTGCGCGCGCCCCTTCCAGCCCGGCCAGGTGCCAGCCATCGACGCGGTCGGCCAGTGCCTCGACCACACCGACGGCATCCTTGTCCTGCAATGCGGCGAACACGGCCACGGTACGCCCAGTGATCGTTGCGGCCTTCAGGGCCGCCGCCAGCTCGCGCGCGGCCTGCGGGTTGTGGCCGACATCGACCAGCACCTCCACGCCATCACGCTCGAACGCCTGCAGGCGGCCTCGGATGCGGGCCTGGGCCACGCCCTCGACGATGGCCGCGCGCGGCAGCGGTTTGTCCAGCGCGCGCAGCGCGGCGATGGCCGAGGCGGCATTGCGCAGCTGGATCGGGCCGCGCAGCGCCGGCATCGGCAGTTCGATGCGGAAGCCCACGTCACGCCAGGACCAGTGCTGGGCGTCGATGGTATCGGCGAAGAAATCGCTGCCACCGCGGATCGCATTGGCGCCCAGCAGGTAGGCGCGCGCCAGCACGCTGGAGGGCGGATCGGTCTCGCCCAGGATCACCGGCTTCCAGCCGCGGATGATGCCGGCCTTTTCCACACCGATCGCTTCGCGGTCCTCGCCCAGCCAGTCGGCATGGTCGATGTCCACGGTGGTGATCACCGCAACGTCGGCATCGACGATGTTGACCGCATCCAGGCGCCCGCCCAGCCCCACTTCCAGCACGGCCAGGTCGAGCCCGGCCTGCGCGAACAGGTGCAATGCGGCCAGCGTGCCGTACTCGAAGTAGGTCAGCGTGGTATTGCCGCGCGCGTCTTCGATGGCATTGAAGGCGGCAATGAGCGCCGCATCGGAGGCGTCTTCACCATCGATGCGCACGCGCTCGTTGTAGCGCAGCAGGTGTGGCGAGGTGTACGCGCCCACCTTCCAGCCCGCCGCCCGCGCGATCGCCTCGATGAAGGCCACGGTAGAGCCCTTGCCGTTGGTGCCGCCGACCACGATGGTGTGCGGCGCCGGCTGGCCCAGGCCCATGGCGGAGGCCACTGCACGCACGCGCTCCAGCCCCATGTCGATGGTGGCCGGGTGCTGCTGCTCGATGTAGCTGAGCCATTCGGCGAGGGAATGCGGGCGGGTACTGGTCATGGCAATAAATCGTGGTAACGGCAAATGTAGTGCCGACTGTCAGTCGGCAACCCGAAAAACTCACAACGCCCGATGCTTCGCTTCACCAAAGAACGGCGTGTGATGCGCGCAGTCGTTCAGGCGCACGACTTCCAGGCTGTCCAGGTCGGCGCCTTCGAGCAGGTTGAGCGTGGTCGGTGCCTGGCGGAAGGTCCACAGCCGCGACAGCGGCAGGCCCAGGATCCGGCACAGGATCACCCGGTTGACCGCGTCGTGGGCCACGACCAACAGCGTGTCGTGCTCGCCCAGCCCTTCGGCGGCGCGGGCCAGGCCGCGCCAGCTGCGGTCCAGCACCAGCCGCAGCGATTCGCCGCCTGGCATGAGCACCGTATCGGGCTCGTCGCGCCAGGCCTGCAGGCGCGAGGGGTCTTTTTCATTGATTTCGCTGGCCAGCAGGCCTTCCCACTCACCGTGGGCGATTTCCTGCAGTTCCGGCTCGGTCAGCAGCATGCCGGCGCGCTCGGCACCGAGGGCCAGCTGCGCGGTGCGCTGCGCCCGCGACAGCGGCGAGGCGACGGCACGGGTGATGTCCACCGACTTCAGGCGTTCACCCAGGGCCTGGGCCTGGGCTTCGCCGATCGGCGACAACGGGATATCGATCTGGCCCTGGTAACGGCCTTCGGCATTCCAGGGGGTTTCGCCGTGGCGGGCAAGCAGGATGCGCATGCGAACTAGAGGTCCTTGGGGGAGAGGAGAACAGTCGCAATCGTTCACGTGATGTGAATGATCGGGGGGAGCGGCCATCATACCTTGCCGAGCAAACGGTTCTTCCTCCATCTTCGATCAGGTTCATCGCGAGCGTTGAGGGCCCCGCCGCGGCCGGCAGGCCCCTGTGCAAATGTCCCCCGGCGTCGGCCGGAGGCCGACACCTCCTCCTTTAATTTGCCAGGGACCTACCGGCCGCGACGGGGCTCGGCTTGCGGTTGGCAGGGAAAAGCGGACGTCACGGTGCAACGCCGGTGGATCGAGTGCCGGGGCGGCATACCCTTGGAGGCGAATTAAAGGAGGAGGTGTCGGCCTCCGGCCGACGCCGGGGGACATTCGCCGGAAAGGGTATGCCGCCCCGGCGCTCGATTCACCGGCAGCCGCGTTTGATCCAGCACGAAAAAAACCCCGCGGCGTTGCCGCGGGGTTTCTTTAACCGGTGTAACGACCAACGGTATGCCCACCGGAGTGGGCACCCTTCGGGCCGTCGACAAGCGACGTTAGGGACGGCTGCGCCGTCCCTTGCGTTACCTGGCCGTGAGGTTCAGCTCCTTGAGCAGCTGCGGCGCGGGCGCCACTTCCTGCATGATCCACTGCATGTAGCGGCTGTCCACCGCGATCATGCGGGTCATCACCGGGTCGAACACCCAGTTGGAGCTGACCGATTCCCAGTTGCCGTCGAAGGCCAGGCCGACCAGCTTGCCGTGCGCATCCAGCACCGGCGAACCGGAGTTGCCGCCGGTGATGTCCAGGTTGGAGAGGAAATTGACCGGCACCGAACCGATCCGCTTGTCTTCCAGCCCGCCGTAGCGCTTGGCCTTGACCGCATCCAGCAGGGCCTTGGGCGAATCGAACGGATCTTCGCCGGTTTCCTTGGCTGCCACGCCTTCCAGGGTGGTGAACGGCGTGTAGTTCACCCCGTCCTTGCCATAGCCCATGACGTTGCCGAAGGTGATGCGCAGTGACAGGTTGGCGTCCGGGTAGACGAATTCGCCCTTGCTCTTCTTGTAGTCGGCCACGGCCTGCAGGTAGGCCGGGCGGGCCAGCAGCGATTCGCCTTCGCGGGTCTTCTTCTGCTCTTCCTGCTGCAGCAGGGCCGGCATGGTCGCCACGGCGTACTGGATGACCGGGTCGGTGCTGGCTTCGAAGGCGGCGCGGTCGGCCTTGAACCAGGTCAGGCGCTCGTCGAGGCTGCCCAGCTTCGTGCCGGACAGTTTCCTGACCAGGCCGTCCACGGCGGCGGCATCACTGCCGGCCAGCCACTGGTTCAGCACCTCATTGGTGCGCTGGGCCGGCGGCAGGGCCACGTACTGGTTCAGCCAGTACTGCTGCAGCTGCTGGTCCATGCCCGCCACGTAACGGCGGTCCATCTGGCGCAGGCTGCCTTCGATGGTCGGCAGGTCGCGTTCCTGGTAACCGGCTTCGCGCTGTGCGTCGGGCTTGGCGCGCTCGATCGACAGGCGGTACAGGGCGAGCGCGGCGCCGACGGCGGAGGTGTTGTTGAACTGACCCACGAACAGATCGCGCTCGCGGGTGCTCTTGCTGGTATCGAGGTGCTTGACCAGCTGCGCGTGCGCGGCCAGCGCCGGCTTGCCGGCAGCGCCCTGCTTCTTCAGCCAGGCCAGCACCGCAGCCTCTTCGGCCTGCTTCTGGCCCGCCGCGTCGATGCGCTTGAAGCCTTCCAGCTGGCCCACGTAGTTCTTGGCCACGTTGTTCATGCTGGCGGCGGTGGCGGCGTATTTCACCTTCACGTCCGGATCGGCCTTGCCGGCCTTGGCGATCAGGTCCAGCACCGCGTTGTAGTGGCGGGCGATGGTCGGGTAGGTGAAGCTGGCGGTTTCGTTGAATTCCGCAGCCAGTGCGTAGCGGTTGGTGCGGCCCGGGTAGCCGGCCACCATCACGAAGTCGTCTGCGCCCAGCGGCTGGTCGGCGAATTTCAGGAAGTGTTTGGGCTGGTACGGCACGTTGTCGGCCGAGAACGCCGCCGGCTTGCCGTCCTTGCCCACGTAGGCGCGGTAGAACGAGAAATCGCCGGTGTGGCGCGGCCACATCCAGTTGTCGACGTCGCCGCCGAACTTGCCGACGCTGCCCGGGGGCGCGTAGACCAGGCGCACGTCCTTGATTTCCATGTTGCGGAACAGGCGGTAGGTGTTGCCGCCGGAGAAGCTGTACAGGCGGCAGCGGAAGCCGGCATCGGCTTCGCAGGCGGCGGTCTGCGCCTTGTCGAAGGCTTCCAGCGCGCGGGTGCGGGCCAGCGGGTCCTTGCCGGCGGCGGCGATGGCGGCCTTGGCCTGGTCGGTGACATCGGTGATCTGGTCGAGCACGAACACGCGCGCGTTCGGGCCGGCGCTCAGCTCATCCTTCAGGGCCGGCGCGTTGAAGCCGTCCTTGATCAGGTTCTTCTCGGCGGTGGAATTGAGCTGGATCGCACCGTAGGCGCAATGGTGGTTGGTCACCACCAGGCCCTGCGGGGACACGAAGCTGGCGGTGCAGCCGCCCAGCGCGACCACCGCGCCCATCGGGTCGCCGGTCAGGTCGGAAATCTGTTCCGGGGACAGCTTCAGGCCCGCCTGCTTGAGCGGCCCGGCGATTTCCGGCAGCTGTTGCGGCACCCACATGCCCTCAGCGGCATGGGCGGCCTGGACCAGCGCAAGGCTGGCGACGACGGAGAAGGCAAGCAGGTTCGAGCGCATGGGCGGCCCCTGGTGAAAGAACCGCCGATTGTAGCCGGGCCAATGGGTCGTTTATCCGGATCCCGGTGTGCCCGTAACATTTCGTAGGTCCGGCCGTTGGCCGGACACCGCGCGCAGCGCGGCGCAAGCGTCCGAACCCGGTTGCCCACCCGATCAATGCCATCCGTCCGACGTTTAGACCCACCGACGCCACCCGTCAGGCGTTCATGGGCCCCGAATGAAGAGCAGCCGGCCAACGGCCGGCGCTACCGGCAGGTACGGCAGCGCAACATGTGAATCCCCCGCCCCGCCCTATAATTCCTCCTTTCCCCCCAGACGAGTTCCACCCCGATGGCGCAGCAAACAATGAAGGCCCTGGTCAAGCGTGAAGCCGCCAAGGGCATCTGGCTCGAAGAAGTGCCGGTGCCGGTGCCGGGCCCGAACGAGGTCCTGATCAAGCTGGAGAAGACCGCCATCTGCGGTACCGACCTGCACATCTACCTGTGGGACGAGTGGAGCCAGCGCACGATCAAGCCAGGCCTGACCATCGGCCATGAGTTCGTCGGGCGCATCGCCGAGATCGGCCCGGGGGTGACCGGCTACGAGATCGGCCAGCGCGTGTCGGCCGAAGGCCACATCGTGTGCGGCCACTGCCGCAACTGCCGCGGCGGCCGCCCGCACCTCTGCCCGAATACCGTGGGCATCGGCGTGAACGTCAACGGCGCCTTTGCCGAATACATGGTGATGCCGGCCAGCAACCTGTGGCCGATCCCCGACCAGATCCCGTCCGAGCTGGCCGCCTTCTTCGACCCGTACGGCAATGCCGCGCACTGCGCGCTGGAATTCGACGTGATCGGCGAAGACGTGCTGATCACCGGTGCGGGCCCGATCGGGATCATCGCCGCCGGCATCTGCAAGCACATCGGTGCCCGCAACGTGGTGGTGACCGACGTCAACGACTTCCGCCTGAAGCTGGCCGCCGACATGGGCGCCACCCGCGTGGTCAACGTGGCCAACACCTCGTTGAAGGACGTGATGAAGGAACTGCACATGGAGGGCTTCGACGTGGGCCTGGAAATGAGCGGCAACCCGCGCGCGTTCAATGACATGCTCGACTGCATGTACCACGGCGGCAAGATAGCCATGCTCGGCATCATGCCCAAGGGCGCCGGCTGCGACTGGGACAAGATCATCTTCAAGGGCCTGACCGTGCAGGGCATCTACGGCCGCAAGATGTACGAGACCTGGTACAAGATGACCCAGCTGGTGCTGTCCGGCTTCCCGCTCGGCAAGGTGATGACCCACCAGCTGCCGATCGACGAATTCCAGAAGGGCTTTGACCTGATGGAACAGGGCAAGGCCGGCAAGGTGGTCCTGAGCTGGAACTGATGCCGGGAGGTCACGACCAACGGTCGTGACCTCCCAGATTGCGGTAGGTACCGACCGTTGGTCGGTACGAAAATTGCGGTAGGTGCCGACCGTTGGTCGGTACGAAAATTGCGGTAGGTGCCGACCGTTGGTCGGTACGAAAAAGGCACCCATCGGGTGCCTTTTTCTTTGCCGGCCAAACGCGCGTTATTGCCCGATGGCGACCGTGAACACCACGCGGTTGTCGGCGAGCTTGCCGGAATTGTCGCGGCCGTTGCCGTCCGTGCCGTAGTAGCCCAGGCCCAGGGTGAACAGGCCCCAGGTGCGGTTCACGCCGATGTTCCAGTCGGTGTAGTCCTTGGCAACACCGTCTTCGAACGTGCTGCGGCCGACGTTGGCGGTCAGGTTGAACTCGTTCGGCAGCGCCCATTCGGTGCCTGCGGCGAAGTACCAGCCATCGGTGTCGGTGTTCCAGACATCGTTGGTGTAGGCCACGGTCACGTTGTAGTGCTCGGCGAAGCTGGTCTTGGTGATCAGCTCGGTGTACGCCAGTTCGCTGGAGCCGGGGTAGCTGTAGTGGTTGAGCATCACGTCGAAGTTGACGCTGTCGGTGACGTCGACGCCGTAGCCGATGAAGTAATCGACTTCGGCATCCGGGCCGCCGTCGCCGAAGTCCACGCCCGAACCCCACACACCGGCGTACAGGCCGACCGGCGAGGTGTAGGTGAAGCCGGCCTGCACGGTCGGGTCTTCGTCGGTCTGGGAGACACCGCGGAACACGTAATCGGACACGCCGGTGACGTTCCAGCTGAACGGCGATTCGGCCTCGTCCTGCGCACTGGCGGCAAACGGGGCAAGCAAGGCGGCGCAGAGCACAGCGGCGGCAGTACAGCGCGTGGCGTGGTTCATGCGGGATCTCTCCGGGACGTGGGGGTGGATGCAGCGAGTGTTTACGGATTCTTAACCTGATTGATATTGCGATGCAACAATCCCATCTGCAACCGTTTCCTGCGGTGGGCTGTAAAATCCCGGTTTTCCCCGTGCCGATGACCGCCTGCCATGACCGATGCCCCGACCGCCCCGCTCACCCAGCACTATGTTGAGGAACTGGAGGCGATCCGCGCCCAGGGCCTGTTCAAGTCCGAGCGCGTCATCACCAGCCCCCAGTCGGCCGAGATCACCCTGGACGACGGCCGCACGGTGCTGAACTTCTGCGCCAACAACTATCTGGGCCTGGCGGACCACCCGGACCTGATCCAGGCGGCCAAGGACGCGCTGGACAGCCACGGCTTCGGCATGGCCTCGGTGCGCTTCATCTGCGGCACCCAGGACCTGCACAAGCAGCTGGAGCAGCAGATCGCCGGCTTTTTCGGCAAGCAGGACACCATCCTGTACGCGGCCTGCTTCGACGCCAACGGCGGCCTGTTCGAGCCGCTGCTGGGCGAAAACGACGCAATCATCTCCGACGCGCTCAACCACGCCTCGATCATCGACGGCGTGCGCCTGTGCAAGGCCAAGCGCTTCCGCTACGCCAACTGCGACATGGCCGACCTGGAAGCCCAGCTGCAGGCGGCCGATGCGGCTGGCTGCCGCACCAAGCTGATCACCACCGACGGCGTGTTCTCGATGGACGGCTTCATTGCCCCGCTCGATGAGATCACCGCGCTGGCGAAGAAGTACAACGCGCTGGTGCACATCGACGAGTGCCACGCCACCGGCTTCCTGGGCGCCACCGGCCGCGGCTCGGCCGAGGTCAAGGGCGTGCTGGAGAAGATCGACATCATCACCGGCACCCTGGGCAAGGCCATGGGCGGCGCGCTGGGCGGCTTCACCACCGCCAGCGCCGAAGTGATCGAGCTGCTGCGCCAGCGTTCGCGCCCGTACCTGTTCTCCAACTCGCTGCCGCCGCACGTGGTCGCCGCCGGGATCAAGGCATTCGACATGCTGGCCGCTGCAGACGACCTGCGCACCACGCTGGCCGACAACACCGCCTACTTCCGCCAGAAGATGACCGCCGCCGGTTTCGACGTGAAGCCCGGCGTGCACCCGATCAGCCCGGTGATGCTGTACGACGCGCCGCTGGCGCAGAAGTTCGCCGAGCGCCTGCTCGAGGAAGGCATCTATGCGATCGGTTTCTTCTTCCCGGTCGTGCCCAAGGGCCAGGCCCGCATCCGCACCCAGATCAGCGCGGCGCACACCCGCGCACACCTGGACCGGGCGATTGATGCGTTCACCCGGATCGGCCTGGAGCTGGGCGTGATCAAGGGCTGACGCGCATCGCGCGTCATTTCTTTTTCTTCTTGCCCTTCGCGTCTTCCTTGCTGGCCACCACCACCGGCTTGGCCGCCGGCGTTGCATTCGGGTTGCCCTTGGCGACCCGGATGCCGTTGGCCTTCATCCACGCATCGAACTCGTCGGCGCTCATGCGCTTTTCGCCGTTGCTCATGTGGAAGCGATAGGCGCCCCGCCCATCGCGTTCGGTGGGCTGGATCTCCACGATCTTGTCGGTCACCGGCGGCGGCGTGGCCTTGGCCACCTCCTTATGGCCGCCGCAGGCGCTGAGCAGTGCGGCAGGCAGCAGCAGCCAGGCGCTGCGCAGCAGGGAACGGGTCAGGGGGTGGGCGTACATGGCATTCTCCCGGTAGGTGACGAAATCTCGGTCGCAGGCCATCCCTTGCCCAATCTCAGGTATCGGCCACGGCGACATCGGCCGTGGCGGTCAGCAGGTCCAGCTCGTGCGGCTCCAGTTCGCGCCAGGCACCCTTGGCCAGCGTGCCCAGCGGCAGCCGGCCGATGCCTACGCGCACCAGCCGCAGCACGTTGATGTCGAAGGCCGCCAGCAGGCGGCGGATATGGCGGTTGCGGCCTTCTTCCAGCACCACTTCCAGCCAGGCGGTCTTGTCGCCACTGCGCAGCAGGCGTGCCTGGCGGGCGCGCAGGAATTCGCCGTCGTCGTCCACGCCGCTGCACAGCGCAGCCAGCTGCGCGGCATCGGGAATGGCATCGATCTGGACGTGGTAGGTCTTGTCCGGCCCGGTGCTGGGGTCGGTCAGCCGCGCAGCCCACTGCGGGTCGTTGCTGAACAGCAGCAGGCCTTCACTGGCCTTGTCCAGCCGCCCGACCGGCGCCAGCCACGGCAGCCCCGCCCCATCGAAGCAGCGGTACACGGTGTCGCGGCCCTGCTCGTCCTGCGCGGTGGTGACCAGGCCGCGCGGCTTGTTGAGCACGATGTGCAGGCGGCGCGGTGCATCCAACGGCTGGCCATCGACACGCACCACGTGACGGCCGTCGATGATCGGGAATTCGGGGTTGTTGATGGTGCGCCCATCGACCGTCACCCGGCCCTCGCCGATCCAGCGCGCCGCTTCGGTGCGCGAGCACAGCCCGGCCTTGGACAGCACGCGCGCCAGCCCGTGGCGTGGCGCATCGCTGGGCTGGGCTGTAGGTCTGGCGGGGGCGTACGCACGCCGCGGATCGCGGCGTGGTCGAGCGGTGGGCGCGGCGGGAGGGCGACGGTTACGCATCGGGCGCCGCGCGCGTTGCTTACTTCTTGCCGCCCGGCTTGGTCTCAGCCGGTGCTTCGGCGGCCGGCGCGGGCGCGGGTGCAGCGGCGGCGGCCGCACGCGGCTTGACCACGCGCACGCCGCGCGACTTCATCCAGGCGTCGAACTCATCGGCGGTCATGCGCTTGCCGTTCTGGCTCATGTCGAAGCGCCACGGCGTGTTGTCGAACTCGGTCTGCGGCTTGTAGGCGGCCGGATCGTTCGGCTTGATCGCAGGCGCGCCCGGCATCGCCTTGGCGATGTTCTGGCAGCCATCGATGCGCAGGCGCTGCAGCACGCGGTCGAGCGACTGCTGCTGGTCGAAGTTGGAGGTCAGCACGCCGGCGGGCATGCCCAGCTGCACGTTGCGGATGTACAGCTCGGACGCCACCGGGGCGATCGCGGTGGCCGGCAACGGCAGCGGCTTGACGCTGGTGGCCGAAGCGGAGCAATCCACGGCTGCGTAAGCGGTGGGAACCAGGGCCAGGCCGAGTGCGGCGGCCAGTGCGATACGCAGCATGGGATGCATCCAGGAAAGAGGGTGACGCACCGAGTTTAACAGCGCCACAACGGCTTTCAAGATCCCACATTCAATGAATACGGCAACTTGTTGGATTTATTGTTGATTCCTGGCAAACAAGGCAAAAAAAAGGCCCGGCAATGCCGGGCCCTTTCCTGAAACTGATGTTCCGGAACGATTAGTTCTGGACGTTCAGCTCGGTACGACGGTTCTTCTCGCTCTTGCAGGCCGGGAAGGTCTGCGGGGTCTGCTCCAGCGGACGGCTCTCGCCATAACCGATCGGACCGGCCAGACGGCTGGCGGCGACGCCGTTCTGGGTCAGATAGTTGTACACGGCGGTCGCACGACGCTCGGACAGCTTCTGGTTGTAGTCATCCTTGCCGCACAGGTCGGTGTGGCCAGCCACTTCGACGCGGATGTCCGGGTAACGCACCAGGATCTGGGTAGCTTCGGACAGGATCGCCACGGCGTCCGGACGCAGGTTCGACTTGTCGAAGTCGAAGTTGACGCCCTTCAGGTCGATGGAGACCGGCACCGGGCAACCGTCCGGACCGATGGTCTGACCCGGCTGCGAGTTCGGGCACTTGTCGTCGCAGTTGTTGACGCCGTCACCGTCGTCATCCAGGTCTGCGCAGCTCGGGGCAACCGGCGGCGGGGCAACAACCGCGGCAGCCGGCGGCGGGCCCAGCGGGATCACGACGCCGACCGAGGCCAGCACGTCGCCAAACCAGCTTTCGTCTGCAGCGGCAACGCTCTTGTCGTCGAAGTCACCGCGGTAGGCCACTTCGGCGCGGACCGCAACGCGCTTGTCGAAGGTGGTCTGCAGGCCGACGCCGAGCTTGGCGGCGAAGTTGCCGTCCTTGCGCTCACCCGGGCTGTCCGGCGACGGGAAGTTGTTGTATTCCTCTTCCGACTTCTGGTAGCCCAGGCCCATCAGCAGGTACGGGTTCCAGCCACGGCCTTCGGAGATGAAGTGGCGGCGCAGGTCGATCGAGGCGCCGTACTGGCTCCAGTTCAGGTCCTGGTTGTCGTCGAAGTTCGGGTTCTGATAGTTCAGCTCGCCGTCCAGCGACCAGTTGGGGCTGATGAACTTGCCAAGACCCAGGGTAACGAACGGAGCGTCGTTGGTCGTACGGTCGCTATCCTGGAAGTTGAAGCCGGCCGAACCGGTCAGGTACCAGCGGTCATCAAAATCCTGCGCGGAGGCTGCCTGGGCAAACGCCAGGCCGCCCAGCAGCGCGGCAGTGAGGATCTTCTTGTTCATGTAATACAGCTCCTATTTCGGGGGTATGAAACCGGTAGAGGCATGGGCCAGCACTACTGCGTCGTTTAAGACTGCCGATTCAGCACGCCACCGCCGCGAACATTATGCTCAGGGGAGTGAAGGCGATGTTAACGGTCACGTAACATGTGAAATCAGCGACCAGACCTCCTCCGGGTCCAGCTGGTGGCACCCTATACAGGTTGGTGAACTTCCGCAAGACCCAACAATGGCAAGGCTTTTCAGGACTTTCCCAGAGTTTTCAAAGGCTCGCCACAGTATTTGATGCAGTTTGTCGCAGGCCGGCGATTCAGCTCGCAAACAGGTTCAAAAGCGACCTTATGATGACGTTGTTCATCTCCACAGGAGCTGCCATGAAAGCCGTAGGCCTGTCTCGGTACCTGCCCATCGACCACGTCGATTCGCTTCTTGACCTCGCGTTACCTGAACCCGGCGCGCCCCAAGGGCATGACGTTCTGGTGCGCGTTCACGCCGTCTCGGTGAATCCGGTCGATACCAAGCAGCGGGCGCCGCGCGACGGTGACGTGTCGCCACCGCGCGTCCTGGGCTTTGACGCCTCTGGCATCATCGAAGCCGTGGGTGCGCACGTGACCGCGTTCGCTCCGGGCGACGAGGTGTATTACGCCGGCGACGTAACGCGACCCGGCAGCAATGCACAGTGGCAGTGGGTGGATGAGCGCCTGGTGGGCCGCAAGCCGACCACGCTGGATTTCGCTGAAGCCGCAGCGCTGCCACTGACTGTATTAACCGCATGGGAACTGCTGTTCGAGCGCATGCCGCTGCATTTCGATGATCGCCGCCACGTTGGCCAGACCCTGCTGGTCATCGGCGGTGCAGGCGGTGTCGGTTCCATCGCGATTCAACTGGCACGCCATGCCGGCTTCACCGTGGTGGCCACCGCATCGCGTGACGACTCGGCCGAATGGTGTCGCCGGATGGGCGCCGACCATGTGGTCGATCACCGCCAGCCGCTGCCGGCGCAGCTGCAGGCGCTGGGCATTGCGCAGGTGGAGGTGGCGCTGAACCTGGCCGACACCGACCACTACTGGGAAGTGCTGGGCGAGCTGCTGGCGCCGCAGGGGCATGTCGGCCTCATCGTGGAACCGCGTGGCCCGCTCCGCATCGGCGATCCCTACAAGGCCAAGTGCATCGGCATCCATTGGGAATTCATGTTCGCCCGATCGCGATTCCAGAGCGCCGACATGGTGGAACAGCACCGCATCCTCAGCCGGGTGGCCAGCCTGGTCGATGCCGGTGAACTGCGCAGCACCGCGCATACCTCGTTGGGCAGCATCAATGCGGCCAACCTGCGCGAAGCCCATCGCCTGCTGGAAGGCGGCGGGGTTACCGGCAAGCTGGTGCTGTCCGGCTGGGAGTGAGCGTCGGCGCGCGCGGTGTGTGCGCGCTTTCGCCTGCATCTGTATCTGTCGGCGCGGCAGCGCGCGCCCTACAGTCAAACGCCCTGTCGATGACGCCGCCATGCCCACCTCCCTGCCCCTGCGCCTGCTGCAACTGCTGATCGGCCTGTTCCTGTACGGGATGGGCGCGGCGGTGATGATCCGCGCCGCGATCGGCGTGGCGCCCTGGGATGTGCTCTCCCAGGGCATCGCGCTGCAGACGCCGCTGTCGTTCGGCGTGGCCACCAACGTGATCGGAGCGCTGGTACTGCTGCTGTGGTGGCCGATCCGGCAGAAGCCGGGACTGGGCACGGTGTTGAACGTGCTGCTGATCGGCCCCAGCGCGCAGTTCGGCCTGTGGCTGCTGCCGGAAGTGCACGGGCTGGTGTGGCAGGTGCCGATGTTTGCCCTGGGGCTGCTGCTGGTGGCGGTCGCCACCGGCCTCTACATCGGTGCCCGTTTCGGACCGGGCCCGCGCGATGGCCTGATGACCGGCCTGCATGCCCGCACCGGCTGGCCGATCTGGCTGGTACGCAGCCTGATCGAGGGCACCGTACTGGTCATCGGCTGGTACCTGGGCGGCAACGTCGGCCTGGGCACCCTTGCCTTCGCGCTGCTGATCGGGCCCCTGTGCGGCTACACGCTGCCCCTGTTCGGTGTGCGCAGACCGGAGCCGGCGCCCGCCCTGCGCTGACCCTTGCGTGCAATGGCGATACGCGGCACCCTTCGCACCTACCGTACGCAAGCGTATCTTCATGTCGCCAGCCGCCGAAACTCCCGCCTACCCCCACCTGTTCGCCCCGCTCGACCTGGGCTTCACCACCCTGCGCAACCGCATCCTGATGGGGTCCATGCACACCGGGCTGGAGGACCGCGCGCGCGACTTTCCGCGGCTGGCCGCGTACTTCGCCGAGCGCGCGGCGGGTGGGGTCGGGCTGATCGTCACCGGCGGCTATGCGCCCAACGTGGTGGGCTGGCTCAAGCCGTTCGGCGGCAAGCTGTCCTGGCCGTGGGAAGTGGGTCCACACCGCCAGCTCACCGCGGCGGTGCACGACCATGACGGCAAGATCTGCCTGCAGCTGCTGCACGCCGGCCGCTACGCCTACCACCCCCTGTCGGTGGCGCCGTCGAAGAAGAAGGCGCCGATCAATCCGTTCACCCCGCGCGCGCTGTCGGCACGTGGCGTGGAACGGCATATCGCCGATTACGCGCGCAGCGCGCGGCTGGCCCGCGAAGCCGGCTACGACGGTGTGGAGGTGATGGGCTCGGAGGGCTACCTGATCAACGAGTTCATCGCCCCGCGCACCAACCTGCGCGGCGATCGCTGGGGCGGCGACGCTACCCGGCGCATGCAGTTCGCGGTGGAGATCGTGCGCCGCATCCGCGAAGCATGCGGCCCGGATTTCATCATCATCTACCGGTTGTCATTGGTGGACCTGGTGGAGGACGGCAGCAACTGGGATGAGATCGTGCAGCAGGCCAAGGCCATTGAAGCGGCTGGCGCCACCCTGATCAATTCCGGCATCGGCTGGCATGAAGCACGCGTGCCCACCATCGCCACCTCGGTGCCGCGCGCGGCGTTTGCCGGGGTCACCGCCAAGCTCAAGCCGCATGTACGCGTGCCGGTGATCGCCACCAACCGCATCAACATGCCCGACGTGGCCGAACACATCCTGGCCGGCGGCGGCGCGGACATGGTGTCGCTGGCACGGCCGCTGCTGGCCGACCCGGAATGGGCCAACAAGGCGCGCGCCGGCCGTGCGCACGCGATCAATACCTGCATTGCCTGCAACCAGGCGTGCCTGGACCACGTGTTCGAGAACAAGACCGCCAGCTGCCTGGTCAACCCGCGCGCGGTGCACGAAACCGAACTGGTCTACCGCCCCACCACGGCCCCGAAGAAGGTCGCGGTGGTCGGTGCCGGTCCGGCGGGCCTTGCCTGCGCCACGGTGGCCGCCGAACGCGGGCATGCGGTCACCCTGTTCGACGCCGGCAGCGAGATCGGCGGCCAGTTCAACGTGGCCAAGCGCATTCCCGGCAAGGAAGAATTCCACGAAACGCTGCGCTACTTCCGCCACAAGCTGGACGAAACCGGGGTGAGCGTGAAGCTCGATACCGTGGCCGACGTCGCCACGCTGGCCGGCTTCGATGCGGTAGTGGTCGCCACCGGCATCACCCCGCGCCAGGTCGATTTCCCCGGCGCTGACCATCCCAAGGTGGTCAGCTATCTCGATGTGCTGCTGGGCCGGGTGGAGGTTGGCGCGGAAGCGGCGATCATCGGTGCCGGTGGCATCGGCTTCGACGTGGGCGAGTTCCTGGTGCACGAGGGCCCCTCCCCCGCGCTGGACCCGGCCCGCTGGATGACCGAATGGGGCGTTGACCCGAATTTCGAGGCACGTGGCGCGCTGGCCCGGCCGCAGCCCGAGGCACCCGCACGCAAGGTCTGGCTGCTGCAGCGCAGCCCGGGCAAGCCCGGCGCACGGCTAGGCAAGACCACCGGCTGGATCCACCGCGCCACGCTCAAGGCCAAGGGCGTGAAGATGCTGGGCGGCGTGGAATACCTGGGCGTGGACGACGCCGGCCTGCGCATCCGCATCGATGGCCAGGAACAGACCCTGCCGGTGAGCCACGTGGTGGTCTGCGCCGGCCAGGAACCGCGCCGCGACCTGCATGCCGCACTGTTGGCCGCAGGCGTGGGTGCGCACCTGATCGGCGGCGCCGATGTGGCCGCGGAACTGGATGCAAAGCGCGCGATCAACCAGGGCAGCCGCCTGGCGGCAGGCCTGTAACCGGAGTGCCGGCCACCGGCCGGCACTGCCTGAATGGGCGAAAATGGCCCCCTTCCGAACCTGAATGTCAAGCCTTTCGGTTCAGGATGCGTTGCGAAATCCCCCCCTATCGTGCGCCAACTTTCCCGCTCACCACCCAGTTCGAGTGAGCGCGCGGCCCCACGTCTTTCGGGTGCCGCTCCCGGGCGGCCCCGATGGCCGCCTCCCCATGACGCCAAGTCGTACACCCCGCCCCATCCCGTTGATCGGATGGACAGCCAGGTGCGGCCCATACGGAGCAAGGAGATTTATGAAACTGGCCTGGATTCTCTGGCTGTCGCAGTTGTTGCCCCAGCCGGCCGCCGATTCGCTGTGCTTGAGCACGACCGTCTACCTCGAAGCGCGTGACCAGACCCTGCGCGGCCAGCAAGCCGTTGCGGAAGTGGCGCTGCGTCGGCTGGACAGCGGGCTGTGGGGCGATTCGATGTGCAAGGTGGTCACCGCGCGCAAGCAGTTCGCACCGACCATCGTGGCGCCGGGCACCCAGCTGGGCAACACCGATGCGTGGGAAGAAGCCATGACGGTGGCCTTTGATGCCGAGCGCAACTGGGCGCTGCCGGAAGGCGAGCGCAAGGAAATCGTGCCCGGTGCCAGCCACTTCGCCGCGCTGTCCATCGCCAGCCCCAGCTGGCGCAATGCCTACCAGGTGGCCACCATCGGCGACCACACGTTCTATCGCGTGCAGAAACTCAAGCCACGCGCGTCGTAACGATCTGTTACGGCCATGCCGTTGAGGATGCGGGGCCGGCTCTGGAATAGTGGGCCGCTTACCTTTCCTGCACCCCGACGGAGTTCCCCATGAAGCTGTACAGCAAGCCCGGTGCCTGCTCCACCGCCGACCACATCGCCCTGCAGTGGACCGGCCAGCCGTTCGAGGTGGAACTGCTCGACAAGGACACCCTGAAGGCCCCCGCCTATCTTGCGATCAATCCGGCCGGCTCGGTGCCGACCATCGTCGACGGCAGCTTCGTGCTGACCCAGAACGCGGCCATCATGGGCTACATCGCCGACAGCTACCCGCAGGCCGGCCTGGGCGGCGACGGCAGCCCGCAGCAACGCGCTGAAGCCAACCGCTGGCTGGCCTTCGTCAACTCGGACGTGCACCCGGCGTTCTCGCCGCTGTTCGCACCGGCCAAGTTCATCGCCGATGACAGCCAGTACGACGCGATCCGCGACGCCGCCCGCAAGCGCCTGCGCGGCCTGTTCGAGACCGCCAACCGCCAGCTGGCCGACAAGCCCTGGCTGGCCGGCTTCCGCAGCTACGCCGACGCCTACTTCTACATCACCCTGCGCTGGGCAGCCGGTGCCAAGGTCGACCTCACCGGCCTGGACAACCTGGCTGCGTTCAAGACCCGGATGGACGCCGACACCGGCGTGCAGGCCGCGCTGAAGGCTGAAGGCCTGCAATAAACGCATGTGGTGCGCGCGATCAGCCGATCTCGCGCACCACGTTGCCCTGCGCATCGCGCAGTGCGGTCGGCACCACTTCCACCACCAGCGCCGTCCCCGGTACGGGATAGCGCCCGCGCCCAGCCTGCACCTGCTGCTCCAGCGCATCCAGGCCCTGCGCAGTCAGCGTGCAGCGCATGCCCTCCCCGTCCTTGGCGACGGCATCGCGGTCACCGGGGGCGAATAGCCACTCGTGTTCGCGGCTGACGATGGTCAACGGGTTGCCATGGCGCAGGCGCAGCGGCAGCAGTTCAAGCACATTGGGCACCTGCCCCGCGCCCAGCACCAGCACGACCTGCTTGCCTTCTTCGCGCCACGCCAGGGTCTCCACGAACAGGACCGCGGTACTGGACCCTTCGCGTTCGCTGCCTTCCTGCAGTTGCCTTACCAGCGCCGGGTCATCCAGCAGGCTGGCACGGTGCAGGTCGGTGATCCACAGCGGCATGCGCGGCGCCAATGCCTGCAGCACCCCGTCGGTCGACCAGCGCTTGATCGCCGCCATCTCGTCGTCGCTCAGCCCGATCACCTGCAGGAACGCCAGTTCACCATTGCGCGTGGCCCGCGCCGGCAGCTGCGGATCGGGCATGAAGGCCAGGTGGCGCAGGCAGGTGTCGGTATCCAGCGCGATCGGACCGTTGGCATTCATGTGGTGCCCGGCCTCGAACACGTTGCCGCTGCCGAACACGTAGCGCGCCAGGTTCTGCAGCAGGTTCATCGGCCATGCCGGCGGGGTGTCATCGCCGCTGTCGATGGCCAGGCGGAAAGTGAGCTCGAAGCCGAAGCCGCTGCTGTCAGCATCTTCACTCTGCTTGTCGTACAGCTCGGAGAAACCGTACGTGACGTAATGCCAGTGCGGGCGCGGCAGCTCGGCGCGGTACACGCTGATGCCATCGAGCGGGTCGCGCCCACCCAGCGTGTACGGCAGCGCGGTGCCGTAATGGCGCGGCTCCTGCCCGGGGTACAGCGCGGCCAGGGCCGCGTTGATGGCGTCCCAGCCCGGGGTACCGTCGTCGTTGTCGGTGTCGAGGCTGTTGTCGATGTGTTGTTCGTCCACGCGCTGCTCCTGGCGCCCCGCAAGGACGCCAATGTACGCCATCAACGCTGCGCCGCGCCGCCGTCGTCAGGCGGGCTGCGCATCGCTGTGCAGCAGCGCGCGGGTTTCCTCCAGCCAGCGGTTGGCCAACGCGGGACTCTTCGCCTTGGACACGGCGGCGGCCATCTCCGGCCACAGTTTTTCCAGGCTGGCCGCATCGGTACAACGCTCGATCTTGAGCTGCATGAAGTAGCCTTTCAGGCCGAGATGTCTGCGGACCGATTCGCTCATCCAGTCATACAGCTGCTTGTACAGCACCGGGTCCTGTTCGCGACCGGAGGTCAGCGCCCGTGGCGCGGCTGGCGCCAGCGCACCACCGACCACTTCGATCAGGCCCATCTCCGCCAGCTGGGCCAGCGCGTCGTCCGGCGCGCGCAGCCCGGGCAACATCGCGGTCAATTCGTTGTCATCGCGCTGACCATCAACCATCAGCAGAATGGAGCGCAACCCCGGCACCAGCCGGCGCGCGCGGTCTTCGATTTCCTGACGGCCAGCGGCCGTCTTGGCATGGATGTACGCCATGTGTTCCCCCTGTTACCTGGTCCCCCTGCACGCACGCTCCCCGGCGGTCACCGGAACCCGTACGCCCCCTTGCGGTCGTCCAGACAGCAGCCCGGGCCGCGCACGCCATCCCCGGCATGTCGCGCATCGGACCCACAACGATCACCCCCGCAGCTTAACCGAGGTCCCGCGCGGCGGATAATGCACCGCAGCACGGGACACGGTCGCTGGGCGTCGGAGGGAGTTACCGCCCCAGCGCCCGGCGGATCTCGTCCAGCGCGCCGGGGTCGTCCAAGGTGGACAGGTCGCCCGGGTCGCGATGCTCGGCCAGGGCCTGCAGTGAACGGCGCAGCAGCTTGCCCGAGCGGGTCTTGGGCAGGGCGTTGACAAGGTGGATGTGCGCCGGACGCGCGACCGCGCCCAAGGTTTCGGTCACGCGCTTCATCATCTCGGCCACCACCGCGCTGCCATCTCCGTCGACCGCCTGCTTGAGGGTGACGAACACCAGCGGCACCTGGCCCTTGAGTTCGTCCTTGACCCCGATCACCGCCGCTTCGGCCACCAGCGGGTGCCCGGAGATGCATTCCTCGATTTCGCGCGTGCCCAGCCGGTGCCCGGCCACGTTGATCACATCGTCGGTGCGGCCAAGGATGAAGGTGTAGCCGTCTTCGTCGCGGATCGCCCAGTCCAGCGAGCTGTACAGCAGTTCCTTGAAGTGGCTGAAATAGCTCTGGATGAAACGGTCGTCGTCGTTCCAGACCGTGCTCATGCAGCCCGGTGGCAGCGGCGGCACCATCACCAGCACGCCCTTCTGCCCGGCCTGCACTTCGGCGCCGGTGTTCTCGTCGATCACCTTCATGCGGTAACCGAGGTTGGGGAAGCCCGGCGAACCGAAACGCACCGGCTTGAGGTCCACGCCCGGCAACAGGGTCAGCGCCGGCCAGCCGGTTTCGGTCTGCCAGTAGTTGTCGATGATCGGCTTGCCCAGCGCATCGTTGATCCAGTGCGCGGTCGGCTCGTCCAGTGGCTCACCGGCCAGGAATACATACTTCAATGCGTCCAGGTCGTGGCGTCGGATGAAGTCGGCATCGTGCTTCTTCAGCACACGGATCGCGGTCGGCGACGAGAACAACGTGCGCACGCCGTACTGTTCGCACAGTGCCCACCAGATGCCCGGATCCGGGTTGGTGGGTAGCCCTTCATACAACAGCGAGGTGCAGCCGCCGATCAGAGGGCCGTAGACGTTGTAGGAATGCCCCACCGCCCAGCCGACGTCCGAGGTGGAGAACATCACCTGGCCCGGCTTGCAGTCGAACACGGTTTCCATGGACTGCGCCATCGCCACCGCATAGCCGCCCACGTCGCGCTGCACACCCTTGGGCTTGCCGGTGGTGCCGGAGGTATACAGCAGGTAGCTGGGCTCGCTCGATTCCAGCCACACCACCGGCACGTCCTGGTCGCCGACTTCGTCGCGCAGGGTCGCGTAGTCGACATCACGGCCCGGCACCTTCGGCTCGGCCGGGTCCAGCCCGCGCGAGACGATCAGCACGTGCGGCGGCGGCGACTGCGCTTCGGCGCAGGCCGCATCCACCATCGCCTTGTATGGAATCACCTTGCCGCCGCGCTTGCCGGCATCGGCGGCGATCAGCAGCTTGGGCGCGGCATCGTCGATGCGCAGCGCCAGGTTGTGCGCGGCAAACCCACCGAACACCACCGAGTGGATGGCGCCGATGCGGGCGCAGGCCAGCATGGCGAAGACCGCCTCGGCCATGTTCGGCATGTAGATCACCACGCGGTCGCCGCGCTGCACATCCAGCCGCTGCAGCACGGCGGCGAACGCATTCACTTCGCGGTACAGATCGCGGTAGGTGATTTCGCGGGTGACGTTGGTCTCGGTGGAAATGGCCACCAGCGCCAGCTGGTCGGGGCGCTCGGCCAGGTGCCGGTCCACCGCGTTGTAGCAGAGGTTGGTCTGGCCACCCACGTACCAGCGCCGGAATGGCGGGTTGCTGTAATCCAGGATCTGCTGCGGCGGTACATGCCAGTAGATCCGGTGCGCTTCCTCGGCCCAGAACGCTTCGGGTTCCTCCACCGACCGACGGTAAACCTCTTCGTAACGCATGACAGCCCTCCCAGACAAAGTCATGGGATCGAGCATAGTCCGATGGCGGTGGACCGGCCGTCCGACCTTGGTCGTAGGAGGGCCCGGTGCTACCGGCTCCGGATCCGGCTTCCACCACTGATCAGCTGCTGCGCCATCGGCCGTGCGATAAAACGCGCGGGGAAGATCGGTGCCGGCGCGCTCGCCGCGTCCAGGCGTTGCAGCTGCGCATCACTGAACACGATGTCCAGCGCACCGACATTGTCCTGGAACTGCGCCAGGGTGCGCGCGCCCATGACCGGCGAGACCACCGCCGGATGCCGCAGCGTCCAGGCCAGGGCGACCTGCGAACGGCTGGCTCCCAGCTCTTCGGCGATTGCACCGACCACGTCGGCGATATCCAGGGCGCGCCCGGTAAGGTGTCCGGTGGACGCGATCACGCCCTTGCGCGTGGGCGATACGTCGGCGGCATTGTCGTCGGTCAGGTCCGCGCGGCTGTACTTGCCGGTGAGCACCCCGCCACCCAGCGGCGACCAGGGCAGCACGCCGAGACCGAGCGCTTCGGCCATCGGCATCAACTCGTGCTCCACGGTACGCTCGAGGAGGCTGTACTCGATCTGCAGCGCGACGAACGGCGACCAGCCGCGCAGGTCGGCCAGGGTCTGCATCTGCGCCACGCGCCATGCCGGCGTGTTGCAGATGCCCAGGTAAAGCACCTTGCCCGCGCGGACCAGATCGTCGAGCGCACGCATCACCTCCTGCGGCGATGTCGTGAAGTCCCACGCGTGCAGGTACAGCAGGTCGACACGATCGGTATCGAGCTGGCGCAGGCTGGTTTCCACGGAGCGCACCAGGTTGAGGCGGTGGTTGCCACCGGAATTGGGATTGCCCGCCTCGCGCGACATGGTGAACTTGGTGGCGAGCACGATGCGTTCGCGCATGGCCTTGATCAGCCGGCCGAGGATGCGTTCGGCGCTGCCGTTGGTGTAGTTCACGGCGGTATCGATGAAGTTGCCGCCGCGCTCGACATATGCATCGAAGATGCGCGCGGCCTCGGTGTCGTCGGCGCCCCAGCCCCAGTCGGCACCGAATGTCATGGTGCCCAACGAGAGCGGCGACACGCGCAGGCCGGATCGTCCGAGCAGGCGGTAGTGATTGAGGGCGGTGGTGGTCATCGGCAGGGCCTCGGGCCAGGGAAGTGCCGGAAATCTTCCGGCGGCGGCTCCGGGAGGCGATAGCCTGTGCGTCCGGCAGGCTTGCACGATCGTCCGTCCCCCACGCGCCTCGCGCCGGTCGGCCTGTACCATCCAACGGCATGGACCGACTCGCTGCCTTCGTTGCCCTGCTGGACCGCCACGCGCCGTCCGACGGCATGCATGCCGTCGCACTGCCGGGGGTCACGCTGATCCGCGCCGCATCGCCGACGCTGCCCATGCCGGTGATCTACGAACCCACCGTGTGCCTGGTCGGCCAAGGCGTCAAACAGGCGCACCTGGGCGCGACCTCGTACCGCTATGACCCGCAGCATTACCTGATCGCCTCGGTGGATCTGCCGGTGATGGGCTCGGTGATCCAGGCCAGTCCCGAACGGCCCTATCTGTGCCTGCAGCTGGATCTGGACATGGCCACGTTGTCCGAACTCGCCCTCGCCCACCCGGCCGCGCCGGCACCTGCGCCGGCGCCCGCCAGCGGGCTGTCGCTCAACCGCACCAGCCCGGAACTGCTGGACGCTGCGGTTCGCCTGCTGGCGCTGCTGGACGCACCGTCTGATATCGACGCGCTGGCGCCCCTGACCGTGCGCGAACTGCTGTACCGGCTGCTGCAGGGGCCCGGTGGAGGGATCCTGCGCCACATCGCGCAGGCCGACAGCCGGCTCAACCAGATCGCCCGCGCCATCGCGTGGATCAAGACGAACTTCCACCAGCCGTGCCGGATCGAACAGGTCGCCGAGGTGGCCGGCATGAGCCGCTCCAGTTTCCACCAGCACTTCAAGGCGATCACCACGCTGAGCCCGCTGGAGTTCCGCACCCGCCTGCGCCTGCAGGAGGCGCGCCGGTTGATGGTGGGCGATGCACTGGACGCGGCCAGCGCCGGCTTCCGCGTCGGCTACGAAAGCCCCTCGCAGTTCAGCCGCGACTACGTCCGCGTATTCGGCGCGCCGCCGGCGAAAGATGCAGGGCGGTTGCGCGCCGGGTAGCGGAACAAAAAAAACGCCGGGCAAGCCCGGCGTTTTTCAATGCGTACCGACCAAGGGATCAACCCAGCAGGTGGGCCACGCCGCTGCGTTCTTCTTCCAGCTCGGCCAGGGTCTTGTCGATGTACTTCTGGCTGAAGTCGTCGACCGGCAGGTCCTTGACCAGGGTGTACTCACCGTTTTCGGTGGTCACCGCAAAGCCGAAGATCACGCCTTCCGGGATGCCGTAGGAACCGTCGGACGGCACGCCCATGGTCACCCACTTGCCGTTGCTGCCCAGCACCCAGTCGCGCACGTGGTCGATGGCGGCATTGGCGGCCGAAGCAGCCGAGGACGAACCACGGGCTTCGATGATCGCCGCGCCGCGCTTGCCCACGGTCGGAATGAAGGTACCGGCATTCCATTCCTGGTCGTTGATCGCATCGGCGACGGAGGCACCGTCGGCGGTGGCGAAACGGTAGTCCGGGTACATGGTCGGGCTGTGGTTGCCCCACACGACCAGCTTCTCGATGCCACCCACCGACTTGCCCAGCTTGGACGACAGCTGGCTCAGCGCACGGTTGTGGTCCAGGCGCAGCATGGCGGTGAAGTTGCGCGGGTTCAGGTCCGGCGCCGACTTCATGGCGATGTAGGCATTGGTGTTGGCCGGGTTGCCGACGACCAGCACCTTCACGTTGCGGCTGGCGACCTTGTTCAGCGCCGCGCCCTGCGCGGTGAAGATCTTGGCGTTTTCCAGCAGCAGGTCCTTGCGCTCCATGCCCGGGCCGCGCGGACGCGCGCCGACCAGCAGGGCGATGTCGGCGTCCTTGAACGCCACTTCGGCGTCATCGGTGCCGACCATGCCGGCCAGCAGCGGGAACGCGCAGTCTTCCAGTTCCATCATCACGCCGCGCAGGGCGGCCTGGGCCTTGTCGACCGGCAGCTCGAGCAGCTGCAGGATGACCGGCTGGTCCTTGCCCAGCATTTCGCCGGAGGCGATGCGGAACAGCAGGGCGTAGCCGATCTGGCCGGCGGCGCCGGTCACGGCAACACGAACAGGTGCTTTCATGGGGATTTCCTCTGCTAAGAAGCTGTGTGGGAGTGGCCACCGGGCGGGGAGAAACCTGGCGGGGCGGCCGGAAATGCGCAACGGCCTCCCGCGAGGGAGGCCGTTGAAAGGGAATTACTTGGCCGGGATCAGCTTGTTCCACTCGGCCACGCGGTCGGCCTGGGCGGCCAGCACGGCGTCGGTGTCGCCTTCCAGGGTGATCGAATGGATCACGTCGCCCTGCTTGACCGAGTCCACGATGGCCTGGCCATCCAGCACCTGGCCGAACACGGTGTGCTTGCCGTCCAGCCAGTCGGTCTTGATGTGGGTGATGAAGAACTGGCTGCCGTTGGTGTTCGGGCCGGCATTGGCCATGGACAGCGAACCGACCTGGTGCTTCACGCCGTTCTTCTCGTCTTCGAACTTGTAGCCCGGGCCGCCGGTGCCCTGGCCCTTGGGGCAACCGCCCTGGATCATGAAATCGGGGATCACGCGGTGGAAGATCAGGCCGTCATAGAAGCCCTTCTGGACCAGGTTCACGAAGTTGGCGACGGTCAGCGGCGCCTTGTCGGCGAACAGCTCGACCTTGATCGGGCCCTGGGTGGTGTCGAAAGTGGCGATGAGGGACATGAGGATCCTTGATATTCGGGGGTTGTCGTCAGCCCGTAAGGATACACCGGAGGGACGCGCGGAGCCCGCCTGACCAGGGTCGAACCCACCCGGTAGCGCCGGCCGTTGGCCGGCCCTCAGGTACCCGTGTGCCCGCCAACGGCGGGCGCTACCTGAATGCGCCAAAGGTTGTTTTCGCGTTTGGCCGGCAAAGCCGTATAATGATGGACTTCTTTTTCCAAATCCGGCGCCGACTGGCCCCCTTTCGCATGTCTATCGAAAATCTTCGCAACATCGCCATCGTCGCCCACGTCGACCACGGTAAGACCACCCTTGTGGACCAGCTGCTGAAGCAGTCCGGCACCCTCTCCGAGCGCACCGTGCTCGCCGAGCGCGTGATGGACAGCAACGACCAGGAAAAGGAGCGTGGCATCACGATCCTGGCCAAGAACACGGCCATCACCTGGGAAGACAAGCGCACCGGCGTCAAGAACCGCATCAACATCGTCGACACCCCCGGACACGCCGACTTCGGCGGTGAAGTGGAGCGCGTGCTGTCGATGGTGGACACCGTGCTGATCCTGGTCGACGCCATGGACGGCCCGATGCCGCAGACCCGCTTCGTCACCCAGAAGGCCTTCGCGATGGGCTTCAAGCCGATCGTGGTGGTCAACAAGGTCGACCGCCCGGGCTCGCGTCCGGATTGGGTGATCGACCAGGTCTTCGACCTGTTCGACAAGCTCGGCGCCACCAATGAACAGCTCGACTTCCCGATCGTCTACGCCTCGGCCCTGAACGGCTACGCCGGCCTGGAAGACAGCGTGCGCGATGGCGACATGACCCCGCTGTACGAAGCGATCATGCAGCACGCGCCGAAGCCGGAAGTGGACCCGGAAGGTCCGTTCCAGATGCGCATCAGCCAGCTGGACTACAACAACTTCGTGGGCGTGATCGGCATCGGCCGCATCCAGCGCGGTACCCTGAAGAAGAACATGCAGGTCGCGGTGATCGACCGTGAAGGCAAGAAGCGCAACGGCAAGGTCGCCCAGGTGCTGGGCTTCCTGGGCCTGGAGCGCATCGAGCAGGAAACGGCCGAAGCCGGCGACATCGTCGCCATCTCGGGCATTCCGGAGCTGACCATCTCCGACACCCTGTGCCACCCGGACACCCCGGAAGCACTGCCGGCGCTGACCGTCGACGAGCCGACCATCTCGATGACCTTCCAGGTCAACAACTCGCCGTTCGCCGGCAACAAGGACCTGTCCGGTGGCAAGTTCCTGACCAGCCGCCAGATCAAGGACCGCCTGGACCGCGAACAGGTCCACAACGTGGCCCTGAAGGTGGAACAGCTGGAAGACGCCGACAAGTTCCTGGTCTCCGGCCGTGGCGAACTGCACCTGTCGGTGCTGATCGAGAACATGCGTCGCGAAGGCTACGAGCTGGCCGTGTCGCGCCCGGAAGTGATCATCAAGCAGATCGACGGCCAGGCCATGGAGCCGATCGAGCAGCTGGTGGTGGACGTTGAAGAAGTGCACCAGGGCGGCGTCATGGAAAAGCTGGGCACCCGCAAGGGCCAGCTGAAGAACATGGAGCCGGATGGCAAGGGCCGTGTGCGCCTGGAATACATGATCCCGGCCCGTGGCCTGATCGGCTTCCAGAACGAGTTCAAGACTCTGACCCAGGGTTCGGGCCTGCTGTTCCACGTGTTCGACCATTACGGCCCGAAGGAACAGGGCGCCATCGCCAAGCGCCAGAACGGCGTGATGATCGCCAACGCCCCGGGCGCCACCCCCGCGTACTCGCTGGGGCCGCTGCAGGAACGCGGCAAGCTGTTCGCCGCTGAAGGCGACAACGTGTACGAAGGCCAGCTGATCGGTATCCACTCCAAGGACAACGACCTGACCGTCAACGCGATCAAGACCAAGCCGCTGACCAACATGCGCGCTTCGGGCAAGGACGACGCGATCCAGCTGACCCCGGCGATCAAGTACTCGCTGGAGCAGGCCCTGGACTTCATCGAAGACGACGAACTGGTCGAAATCACGCCCAAGGAAATCCGTCTGCGCAAGAAGTTCCTGACCGAAAGCGACCGCAAGAAGGCCTCGCGCGGCGGCTGATCGGACCTTTGTGACCGACGCGGCCTACAACCCGGATCCTCACAAGCATCCGGGACTTCACATGATCGCCTTGCTGGAAGCCAGCAAGGCGGTCCTGGCGCTGTTGGCGGCTACCGGGCTGGAAGTGCTCGGCCCGCAGCCACTGCGTGATGGGGTCAATGCCCTGATCCGGCGTTTCAGCCTGGACCCGGATCACGGCACCCTGCCCTCGCTGCTCAACATGATCAGCCCCGATGCCGTCCATCTGGCCGCTGCGGCCATGGTTGCCTACGGCATCCTGCATCTCTTCGAGGCCTGGGGCCTCTGGCGCGCCAAAGCCTGGGCATCCTGGCTGGGCTGCGTCACCGCCGGCATCTACCTGCCGTTCGACATTTTCGCGATCATCCGCCACCCGGGCTGGGCCTCGTGGTCGGTGCTGGTGATCAACCTCATCGTGGTCGGCGTCCTCGCCCGCGACATCCGCAAGCGTCACGGCCCGGCCCAACCGCCGGCGTGAGTTGCCAAGCGTGCGGAGCGCTGGTTAGCCTGAGCGCTGGTTCCGGGGATACACAGATGCGCGCGCCACTGACATCGCTCGTGTTGGCCATCGCACTGCTGGCAGGCTGCTCGCCCTCGCCCGTGCCCTTGTTCAACCAGGCCCATGCCGCCGCGTCCGCGGCCCCACGCGATACGCCGTTCGCCTACGCCGAAACCGATATCGTCCAGTTGCAGGCGGCGATGGCCGCTGGCGAGCTGGACAGCGTCACCCTGACCCGCGCCTACCTGGAACGGATCGCCCGGCTCGACCGCGCCGGCCCGCGCCTCAACGCCGTGCTGGAGCTCAATCCGGATGCCCTGAAGGAAGCGGCGGCACTGGATGCCGAACGCCGCCGCGGGCAGCTGCGCGGCCCCCTGCACGGCATTCCGCTGCTGCTCAAGGACAACATCGGGGCACGCCCGATGGGCACCAGCGCCGGTTCGCTGGCACTGGCCGGGTTCCGCCCCGACGATGCGTTCCTGGTCACCCGGCTGCGCGCGGCCGGCGCGCTGATCCTGGGCAAGACCAATCTCAGCGAATGGGCGAACTTCCGTTCCAGCCAGTCGATTTCCGGCTGGAGCGCGCGTGGCGGCCAGACCCGGAATCCCTACCGGCTCAGCCACAACCCGTGCGGCTCCAGCAGCGGCAGCGCGGTGGCGGTGGCGGCCAACCTGGCGGCCGCCGCGGTGGGTACCGAGACCGACGGCAGCATCGTCTGCCCGGCTGCGGTGAACGGCGTGGTCGGGCTCAAGCCCACGGTCGGGCTGGTCAGCCGCGATGGCATCGTGCCGATTTCCTTCAGCCAGGACACCGCCGGCCCGATCACCCGCAGCGTGGCCGATGCCGCCGCCCTGTTGACGGCGATGGCCGGCCGCGACGACGCCGACCCGGCCACGGCGACCATGCCCGGGCGGGCGGTGTACGACTACACCGCACGGCTGAATCCGGACGGCCTGCGCGGCGCCCGGATCGGCGTCCTGCACGGCCCGCTGGACCAGCAGCCCGGGGTCGCTCCCGCCCTGCAGCACGCGATCGGCGTGCTGCGCGATGCCGGCGCCGTGGTGGTACCGGTGCAGCTGCCTACCGAGGGGCAGTGGGAAGACGCCGAACGCTTGGTGCTGCTGCACGAGTTCAAAGCCGGCATGCAGCGCTACCTGACCCGCCACCAGGCCCCGGTGCGCGACCTGGACGCGATCATCGCCTTCAACCGCACCCATGCCGACAAGGAGCTGGTGCTGTTCGGGCAGGACCTGATGGAGACGGCCGCGCAGGCCGGCGGCCTGGGCAGCCCCGAGTACATCGCTGCACGCACCCAGGCGCGCCGCCTGGCCGGTCCCGAGGGGATCGACGCGGTGCTCAAGGCCGAGCGCCTGGACGCCCTGGTGGCGCCCACCACGGGCACCGCATGGCCGATCCGTACCGGCCACGGCGATGACTTCCCCGGCGGCAGCTACAGCGCCGCCGCCGTGGCCGGCTACCCGAGCCTGACCGTGCCGATGGCGCACGTGAACGGACTGCCCTTGGGGCTGTTGTTCATGGGCACGGCCTGGAGCGAGCCGAAGCTGATCGAGCTGGCGTACGACTATGAGCAGCGCACCCGGGCCCGGCGTCCGCCGCGGTTCGGGACGCAGGCGTTGTTGCCGTAGGTTGGCTGGGGTCCGGCCAACGGCCGGGGCTACGAATTTTTACGGGCGCATTGGGATCGGGATCAACCGACCATTGGCTCCGGATAGCCTGGCGGTAGCGCCGGCCGTTGGCCGGCCCATGCACTACTGTGATTGCGCGGGTTCCTCGACCGGCACCACTGCCGGCGGACCATCTTCGGCACCCGGCGAACGCACGTCGTCGGCCGGCTGCGAACGCGGACCGCGGGTGGCCGGATCGGGGCGGTCCAGGATCTCCGCGCGCGTGCGGGGCAGCGCCTGCGGATGTTCACGGGCGAGGAAGTCGAGCATGCGTTCGCGCACGATGCAGCGCAGGTCGAAGGCATCGCCGGAATTGCGCGCACTGACCAGCAGGCGCACCTGCAGGGTGTGATCGGTGGTTTCCGTCACCTGGGTGACGCAGACGCGGCCATCCCACAACGCTTCGCCCTTGCAGATGCGCTCGAGCTCGGTGCGGATCGCCGCGATCGGCGCCCGATAGTCCAGCCACAGGAACGCGGTGCCGAGCAGGTCGGCGCTGCGCCGGGTCCAGTTCTGGAATGGATTCTCGATGAACCAGGTCAACGGCACCACCATGCGCCGCTCGTCCCAGATCCGCACCACCACGTAGCTGCTGCCGATCTCTTCCACCCGGCCCCATTCGCCTTCGACGATCACCACGTCATCGAGGCGGATCGGCTGGGTCAGCGCGATCTGCAGGCCGGCGATCAGGTTGCCGAACACCGGCTTGGCGGCGATGCCGGCGACCAGGCCGATGATGCCGGCCGAGGCCAGCAGTGCGGTGCCGATCTGGCGCACCATCGGGAAGGTCAGCAGCACCATCGAGGCGCCGACCAGGATGATGGCGCCCATCAGCACGCGGCTGAGCACGCGGGTCTGGGTCTGGATGCGGCGGGCGGCCAGGTTGTCGGCCACTTCCATCGGGTGGTCACGCAGGATCGCCTGCTCGCCGGCAGCCACCGCGCGCACCAGCAGCCAGATGAAGCACGCCGTCAACCCGATATGCAGCAGCCGCAGCGACTGATCCAGCCAGCGCCCGTCCAGCGGGGTGGCTTCCAGTGCAGGAATCAGCACCAGCATCGGCAGCGCGAACGCCAGCGGCCGGCTGATCACGCGCGCGATGCGCGCACGGCGGTAGTCGCGCCCCTTGAGGCGGCGGGTCAGCAACATCAGCGCCCACCATCCGGTGAGACCGATCGCCAGCGCGATCCCGATCGGCCAGAGATAAGCGGCGGCCGTCTGCCAATCCACGTGCATGCACGCTCCCGTGTTGATCACAAAGGAGCCCTAGCGTGCCAAAGACGACATGACCGTCATGTAGTGACACGCCATGCGTGTCCTCAGGGTGCCCGAACGAAGTCCAGCCACGCAGGGCACGAAGACGTACCCGGTCAGCCGCCCTGCTTGCGCACGATGGCCATGGCGATCTCAAGCGACTGCTCGTAGTTCAGGCGCGGATCCACCGAGGACCGGTAGGCACGCTCCAGGTCGCGCTCGGTGAGCTCGCGCGCGCCCCCGGTGCACTCGGTGACATCCTCCCCGGTCAGCTCCAGGTGCACGCCGCCCAGCCGCGTACCGGCGGCTGCGTGCAGGTCGAAGGACAGCTCCACTTCACTGCGCACGTTGTCGAAGCGACGGGTCTTGTAGCCGTTGCTGGTGCTTTCGGTGTTGCCATGCATGGCATCGCACACCCACAGCACGCGGCGACCATCGCGCTTGACGGCCTCCAGCAGCGGCGGCAGCTTCTGGGCGATCTGGGCCGCACCCATGCGATGGATGAAACTCAGGCGGCCGGGTTCGTCTTCAGGATTGAGCACGTCGATCAGGCGCAGCAGCTGGTCGGGCTGCACGGACGGGCCGACCTTGATGGCAATGGGGTTGCGCACGCCGCGCAGGTACTCCACGTGGGCGCCATCGAGGGCGGCGGTGCGCATGCCGATCCACGGGTAATGCGTGCTCAGGTTGAGCCAGCCATGCTGGCGCGGCACCTGGCGGGTGAGCGCCTGCTCATACGGCAGCAGCAGCGCTTCGTGCGAGGTATAGAAGTCGATCCGGTTGAGGTTGTACACCTGCGCGCCGGACAGGGTTTCCATGAAGCGCACGGCATCGCCGATGGAGGAGACCATCTTCTGGTAGTCGGTGGCCAGCGGCGAATGCCGCACCCACTCCAGGTTCCAGTACTCGGGATGGTGCAGGTCGGCGAAGCCACCATCGATCAGCGCACGCACGAAGTTCATGGTCATGGCCGAATGCGCGTGGGCCTGCAGCATCCTGCGCGGATCGGGCAGGCGCGCGGCTTCGGTGAACTCGGGCGCGTTGATCACGTCGCCACGGTAGCTGGGCAGGGTCACGCCATCGCGGGTCTCGGTGTCGGCCGAACGCGGCTTGGCATATTGCCCGGCGAACCGGCCGACGCGGATCACCGGCTTGCGCATGCCGTGGACGAGCACCAGGCTCATCTGCAGCAGCACCTTGAGCCGGTTGGAGATGGTGGTGGACTCGCAGTCGCTGAAGTTCTCCGCGCAATCGCCGCCCTGCAGCAGGAAACGCTTGCCTTCCTGGGCCTCGGCGAGCTGCTGCTTGAGCGAGAGGATCTCCCAGGAGGTCACCAGCGGCGGCAGCCGTTTGAGCTCATGCAAGGACGCATTCAGCGCCACCGGATCGGGATACGTCGGCATCTGCAGCGCGGGCCGGCCGCGCCAGCTCTCCGGCGACCAGTCGGTCGGCAGCGAAGCGGAAGGGGTGGCACGGTCGGAGGCAGTCATCGGAATATCCAGTAAACCAGCAGAAGAAAGATCAGTAGCGACGGGCAGGACGGCGGAACGACACCACCAGCGCCCACAGGCCCAGCACGGTGAACCACACCAGGCTCCACATGGGCATGGTCAGCCCCAGGAACTGCCAGTCGATGTTGCCGCAGTTGCCGGTACCGGTAAGCACGGTACGGAACACTTCAAACGGCCCCATGGTCTCGCTCAGGAACGACAGCGGCGGCCCACAGCTCGAGCCCATGTCCTGGGGCAGCAGCTGCACGTACACATGGCGCCCGGCAATGCCGATGCCCACGGCGGCGGCAATGAAGGCCAGCACGCCATAGGTGATGCGCCCGGGCCGATCCCGCGGGCCATGCAGCGCGCCAATCAGGAACAACAACCCCAGCGCGGCGAACGCGATGCGCTGGAAGATGCACAGCGGGCAAGGCTCCAGCCCCATCTTCAGCTGCAGGAAGATCGCATAGCCCAGCAGGCCAGCACACACCAGGAACCCCAGCAGGAACTGGGCGCGGTAATTCCAGCGCAATGGATTCATTGCCAACACTCGTGAAAGTCCAGGAAGCAAGATTAACAGGGAGCTGTGCGGTGTAGGCTGCGGCCGTTTGCCGTACATCGGCTTAGTTGGCCATATGGTGTGTTTCAGCTTGTGCGCCAACAGCTGCACAGCTGCAAGGGTCCACTGCCCGGCCGCGCCGGGTGCGGGTTTGCGGGGGGCGCCGTGAACCCGTCCTTGGGGGCTCTTGCGAAACATCCATGTTTCGCAAAGCCCCCGCAAACCCGCCCCCGTCGCGACCCCGACGGTGGGTCGGTGCGCATGGGAACAACAAAGGCCCGGCTCTACCGTTGGCGAAGCCGGGCCGGGCGTGCCCGGCTATGTCAGGCGCCAGCCTCCCACGCCCGGCCGATGGGCCCTTTGGCCACCGACCACGTGTCGGGGGCACCGGCCGGGGTGGGTTTGCGGGGGCTTTACCAAACATGGATGTTTGGTAAGAGCCCCCAAGGACGGGTTTACGGCGCCCCCCGCAAACCCACACCGGCCGGGGCCCCGCAGTGATCAGCGAACAACCAGCGCCTTTGACGTTGAAGTTGCTCTTGATCTACAGCCAACAAAAAACCCGGCACAAGGCCGGGTTCTCTGAAGAATCTTTGGTAAAGCGCGTCGATTATTCTTCGACGGCTTCAGCCACGGCGGCCGGACGGTCGACCAGTTCGACGTAGGCCATCGGCGCGTTGTCGCCAGCGCGGAAGCCGCACTTCAGCAGACGCAGGTAGCCGCCCGGACGGTTCGCGTAACGCGGGCCCAGGGTGGTGAACAGGTTGCCCACGGCTTCGTTGTCACGCAGGCGGGCAAAAGCCAGACGGCGGTTGGCAACGGAGTCGACCTTGGCCAGGGTGATCAGCGGCTCGGCGACGCGGCGCAGTTCCTTGGCCTTCGGCAGGGTGGTCTTGATCAGCTCGTGCTTGAACAGCGACGCGGCCATGTTCTTGAACATTGCTTCGCGGTGGGCGCTGGTACGGCTGAACTTACGGCCGGATTTCATGTGACGCATGACGGATGTTCCTTGAAAGAATGTTGGATCGGTTGGGTATCGCTGTCGCCTTCCCGGCGTTGTTGCTTGGACTGCGGATGGTCCGGTGCCGGCCCTCCTGGCCGACCGTCACCGCAGGCTGGCGCCTGTCGATGCGAGGTGCTTCGGGTAAAGCCCCCGCACCCGAAGGTGCGGGGTAAAGCATTTACTGCGCTGGATCAGCCGAGCATGCCGTGCTGGGCGACACCGGCCGGCGGCCAGTTCTCCAGCTTCATGCCGAGCGAAAGGCCGCGCTGGGCGAGGACTTCCTTGATCTCGGTCAGCGACTTCTTGCCGAGGTTCGGGGTCTTGAGCAGTTCCACTTCGGTCTTCTGGATCAGATCGCCGATGTAGTAGATGCTCTCGGCCTTGAGGCAGTTGGCCGAACGCACGGTCAGTTCCAGGTCGTCGATCGGGCGCAGCAGCACCGGATCCACGCCGTTGTTGGCCGGCTTGGCTGCACCGCGGTCGCGGTGGGTGAAGTCACCGAAGACCGACAGCTGATCGCTGAGGATGTCGGCGGCAGTGCGCACGGCTTCCTCGGCATCGATCGTGCCGTTGGTTTCGATGTCCAGCACCAGCTTGTCCAGGTCGGTACGCTGTTCGACGCGGGCCGCTTCCACCGAATAGGCGACGCGACGGACCGGCGAGAACGAGGCGTCCAGGACCAGACGACCGATGGCACGGGTTTCTTCGTCCGGACGACGACGCGCGGCGGCCGGCTGGTAGCCGAAACCACGCTCGATCTTCAGGCGCATGTTGACTGCCGTGTCCTTGGTCAGGTGGCAGATGACATGATCCGTGTTGAGGATCTCGACGTTGTGGTCGACCTTGATATCGGCAGCAGTCACGACACCCGGACCCTGCTTGGACAGCGACAGGGTTGCGCTGTCGCCGGTGTGCATACGGATCGCCACGTCCTTCAGGTTGAGCAGGACTTCGAGAACGTCCTCCTGCAGGCCTTCGAGCGTGGTGTACTCGTGCAGTACGCCGTCGATCTCAACTTCCGTGATGGCGAAGCCCGGGATGGACGACAGCAGCACGCGACGCAGGGCATTGCCCAGCGTATGCCCGTAACCACGCTCCAAGGGTTCGATAACGACCTTGGCGCGGGTGTCGGTAAGGCGTTCGATCTGCGGACCACGAGGACGCAGAACCTGGTTGGCGGTAACCGTCATGTTGCGGGTTCTCCTAGTGAACCCCCGGCCGTCGCCGGGGGCTCTCCAATGTGAATTACTTCGAATACAACTCGACGATCAGCGCTTCGTTGATATCCGCAGGCAGGTCCGAACGATCCGGCACGGCCTTGAAGATGCCGGCGAACTTGTCGGCGTCCACTTCGATCCACGTCGGGCGCAGGTCGTGCGTCTTGGACACGGTCAGGGCTTCCTGAACGCGCAGCTGCTTGGCAGCCTTCTCGGACAGCGCGACAGCGTCGCCAGCCTTGACCTGGTACGAAGCCAGGTTGACCGACTTGCCATTCACGGTGACGCCGCGGTGCGAGACCAGCTGACGGGCAGCCGGACGGGTCACTGCGAAGCCCATGCGATAGACGACGTTGTCCAGGCGGGTTTCCAACAGCTGCAGCAGGTTCTCGCCGGTGTTGCCCTTCTTGGTCGAGGCCTTCTTGTAGTAGTTGCGGAACTGACGCTCCAGCAGACCGTAGATACGCTTGACCTTCTGCTTTTCACGCAGCTGGGTGGCGTAGTCGGACAGCTTGCCCTTGCGGGCGGTCGCGCCGTGCTGGCCGGGCTTCTGCTCCAGCTTGCACTTGGAGTCCAGCGCACGGGCCGGGCTCTTGAGGGAAAGGTCGGCGCCTTCGCGGCGGGCGAGCTTACAGGTAGGACCGATATAACGAGCCATTTCTTATCGCTCCTTTAGACGCGACGCTTCTTCGGCGGACGGCACCCGTTGTGCGGGATTGGCGTCACGTCGATGATGTTGGTGATCTTGTAGCCCACGTTGTTCAGCGAGCGCACGGCCGACTCACGACCCGGACCCGGGCCCTTGATGCGGACTTCCAGGGACTTGACGCCGTAATCCAGCGCGGCACGGCCGGCTTTCTCGGCAGCCACCTGGGCAGCGAACGGGGTGGACTTACGCGAACCGCGGAAGCCAGCGCCACCGGACGTCGCCCACGACAGAGCATTGCCCTGGCGGTCGGTGATGGTCACGATGGTGTTGTTAAAAGAAGCGTGGACGTGGGCAACGCCGTCAGTGACGACGCGCTTGATCTTCTTCTTGGTCTTAGCGACGGGCTTAGCCATTTCTTAGGTCCCTTACTTCCTGATCGCCTTGCGCGGGCCCTTGCGGGTGCGGGCGTTGGTACGGGTGCGCTGACCACGCAGCGGCAGGCCGCGGCGGTGACGCAGACCGCGGTAGCAGCCCAGGTCCATCAGGCGCTTGATCGCGATACCGATTTCACGGCGCAGATCGCCTTCCACGATGTACTTGGCCACTTCCGAGCGCAGACGCTCGATTTCCGGCTCCGACAGATCGCGGATCTTGGTGGTCGAGGTCACGCCTGCGGCGTCGCAGACCTTCTTCGAACGGGTACGGCCGATGCCGTAAATGCTTTGCAACCCGACCCAGACGTGCTTCTGGGCTGGCAGGTTGACGCCTGCAATACGCGCCATGACGCGGTTCTCCAGCTGAGTGATGGCCGACAGCGCACCCGAGGCGCGCCGATCCGGCAGGATGGATCAAAAAGTGAACTAGCGATACTAACAAGGTTCCGGTTTACATGGAAGCCCGTGAAACCTGAAAGGTTTCATGGACCCGGCCCAGGGAGTGTGCCCAGGCTCCGGCGCCGGACCAGGTTGACTCCGGAAGCGACCCTTTCGAGCCCTCTTCCGGCGCCGCCCGCGCTACTCCCGCGCGGGACGACCCGATCTCACCCCCACCCGGAACCGCTGCGGGGGCCGCCCTTCGTTTGTGTGGCCAGGTCCGCGAAGCGGAGGACCATCACGTCAGGAAGACGATAGTGTAACAGGCCAATCAGCCGCGGGCAAAACCGCCGCGGTTGCCGCCCTTCAGGTTGGCCTTCTTCAACAGGCTCTCGTACTGGTGCGACATCAGGTGCGCCTGGATCTGCGCAATGAAGTCCATCACCACCACCACCACGATCAGCAGCGAGGTGCCGCCGAAGTAGAACGAGGCGTTCAGCTGCGTGCGCATGATCTCCGGCAGCAGGCAGACGATCACCAGATAGGCCGAGCCGGCCGCGGTCAGGCGGGTCAGCACGCCGTCGATGTAGTCGGCGGTGGCCTTGCCCGGACGGATGCCCGGAATCAGCGCGCCCGACTTCTTCAGGTTATCGGCGGTTTCCTGCGAGTTGAACACCAGCGCGGTATAGAAGAACGCGAAACCGGTGATCAGCGCAGCGAACACGATCATGTGCAGCGGCTCGCCCGGACCCAGGGCGTTGGCGACCTTCTGCAGCCAGGTCGCCGAGCTGGCCTGGCCGGACCACATGGCCAGGGTGGTCGGGAATGCCAGGATGCTGGAGGCGAAGATGGCCGGGATCACGCCCGCCATGTTCAGCTTCAGCGGCAGGAACGACGTCTGGTTCATGTACGCGTTGCGGCCACCCTGGCGACGTGCGTAGTTCACCGTGATGCGGCGCTGGCCGCGTTCGACGAACACCACGAAGAAGGTGAAGGCCAGCACCACCAGCGCGATCAGCAGCAGCTGGATGAACTGCAGGTTGCCTTCGCGGAAGGCGTCGAAGGTGTGGATGACCGCACCCGGCAGGCCGGCCACGATGCCGGCGAAGATGATCAGCGACACACCGTTGCCGATGCCACGCTCGGTGACCTGCTCGCCAACCCACATCAGGAAGATGGTACCGGCGGTCAGCGCGACCACGGCGGTGAGCACGAAGCCCATGCCCGGCGCGTACACGACCGGCGCACCGGACGGGGACAGCTGGTTCTGCAGCGCCAGCGCGATGCTGCCGCCCTGCACCACGGCCAGCAACACGGCGCCGATGCGGGAATATTGGGTGATCTTGCGGCGACCGGACTCACCTTCCTTCTGCATCGCCTTGAGCGCGGGGAAGATGTGGACGGCCAGCTGCATCACGATGGATGCCGAGATGTACGGCATCACGTTCAGCGCGAAAATGCTGAAACGGTGCAGGGCGCCGCCCGAGAACATGTTGAACATGTCCACGATGCCGCCGCCCTGCGCCTGCATGAGCGCAAGCATGGCATCGGGATTGACGCCCGGCACCGGCACATAACAGCCGATGCGGTAGACGATCAAAGCCCCGACGACGAACAGCAGACGCTGGCGAAGTTCCGTGAACTTGCCGAGCCCGCCGCCCAGGTTACCAATGCCAGCTTGCGCCATGTCTTACTCCTGTACGCTGCCGCCGGCAGCTTCGATCGCGGCCTTGGCACCGGCCGTTGCTGCGATGCCCTTCAGGGTGAAGGCCTTGGTCAGGCCGCCCTTCATGACGATCTTGGCCTGCTTGGCAGTGCTCGGGACCAGCTTCGCAGCGCGCAGCGCGGCGAAATCGATCTCGCCAGCTTCCAGGCGGTCCAGGTGGTACGACAGCACTTCGGCCGTGTCCTTGGCGATCTTGGAACGGAAACCGACCTTCGGCAGACGACGCTGCATGGGGGTCTGGCCGCCTTCGAAGCCCGCCTTGATCTTGCCGCCACCCTTACGGGCGAACGAACCCTTGTGGCCGCGGCCGCAGGTCTTGCCCAGGCCGGAGCCGATACCACGGCCGACGCGGGTGCGCTCTTTGCGCGCGCCCGGTGCCGGGCTCAGTTCATTGAGATGCAGGGTCATTGGATTATTCCTCAACCTTGACGAGGTAGTGGACCTTGTTGATCAGACCGCGAACCTGCGGGCTGTCCTTCAGGACACGCACATCGTTGAGCTTGTTCAGGCCCAGGGCACGCACCGACAGGCGGTGACGCGACTGGGTGCCACGCAGGCCGCCAACCAGACGGACCTTGACGGTCTTGACGGTGTCATTAGCCATGGTTGAGATCCTCCACCTTCTTGCCGCGCTTGGCCGCGATGCGGGCCGGCGACTGCATTTCGGACAGACCCTTCAGCGTGGCGCGAACCAGGTTGATCGGGTTGCGCGAACCGACGGCCTTGGCCAGCACGTTCTTGACGCCCACTGCTTCCAGCACGGCGCGCATGGCACCGCCGGCGATGACGCCCGTACCTTCCGAAGCCGGCATCATGAACACGCGGGCTGCGCCGTGGCCGGACTTCACCGGGTGCCACAGGGTGCCGTTGTTCAGATCGACGTCGGCCAGGTTCTTGCGAGCCTGCTCCATCGACTTCTGGATCGCGACCGGCACTTCACGCGCCTTGCCGTAGCCGAAGCCAACCTTGCCTGCGCCGTCACCGACCACGGTCAGTGCGGTGAAGGTGAACTGACGACCGCCCTTGACGGTCTTGCTGACGCGGTTGACCGCGACCAGCTTCTCGATCATGCCGTCGTCGACTTTCTCTTCGCGGTTACGGTCGCGATCGCGACCCCGCTGCTGACGTTCTTCTGCCATGTTGATTCCTTGATTGATTGGGTATGTACGGCTCAGGGCCGCTTATAGCTGTGGAAGGACGCGGTGGATCGAACGCCCCTGCAGAAGAAGGACGCCGCCCGGCACAACCCGTGCCGGCAGGCAGGCGGAAGCGGGGACCAGCCCCGCTTCCTTATCCCTTAGAACTGCAGGCCGCCTTCGCGGGCTGCATCGGCCAGTGCCTTGATGCGGCCGTGGTAGCGGTAGCCCGAGCGGTCGAAAGCGACCTTCTCGATGCCCGCAGCCTTGGCGCGCTCGGCAACCAGCTTGCCGACCTTGGCGGCGGCGTCGCTGTTCTTGCCGTTCTTCAGGCCTTCCTTGACGTCGGCCTGGGTGGTGTTGGCAGCAGCCAGCACCTTGGAGCCGTCGGCGGTGAAGACCTGGGCGTACAGGTGCTGACCGGTGCGCAGCACCGACAGACGCGGCACGCCGAGGACACGGATGTGTGCGCGGGTGGACTTGGCGCGACGCAGGCGAGCAATGTTCTTGTTCATGATCTTTTTCCTTGAAAGCTGAAGACAGGATTCCTCCCCGGAACGGGGACTCGCCCTTACGCCTTCTTGGCTTCCTTACGAATGATGACTTCGCCGGCGTACTTCACACCCTTGCCCTTGTAGGGCTCCGGCTTGCGGTAAGCGCGGATCTTGGCGGCAACTTCGCCCACCAGCTGCTTGTCGGTGCCCTGGACCAGGATTTCGGTCTGGGTCGGGGTCGACAGCGTGATGCCTTCCGGCGCCACGTACACAACCGGGTGCGAGAAACCGAGCGCCAGGCTCAGGTCCTTGCCCTGCATGGTGGCGCGGTAACCCACGCCGACCAGCTCAAGCTTGCGCTCGAAGCCATCGGTGACGCCCTTGACCATGTTGGCCAGGATCGCGCGGACGGTGCCGGTGAGGGCGACCAGCTCGTCATTGCTGGCGGCCAGGGTGGCAACGCCGTCGTTGACGGAAATTTCAACGCCAGCAACCTTGGCCAGGCTCAGGGTGCCCTTCGGGCCCTTCACGCTGACGGATTCCGGCTGGATGTTCAGTTCAACGCCCTTGGGCAGGTTGACCGGCTTCTTGGCTACGCGGGACATAGTGGTTTCCTTCTCGCCTTAGGCCACGAAGCACAGGACTTCGCCGCCGACGCCCAACTGGCGCGCCTGCGCATCAGTCATGATGCCCTTGGAGGTGGAGATGATGGAGATGCCCAGGCCGTTCAGGACCTTCGGCAGCTCGGACTTGCCACGGTACTGGCGCAGACCCGAACGCGAGAAGCGCTTCAGGGTCTCGATGACCGGCTTGCCCTCGAAATACTTCAGGACGATTTCAAGCTCGGCCTTGTTGTTCTCGGTCTTGGTCACGCGCAGGTCGGTGATGTAGCCTTCGGCCTTCAACACTTCTGCGATTGCAACCTTGATCTTGGAGGACGGTGCTTTCACCGTCTGCTTGCCAACCGCGGCCGCATTCTTGATGCGTACCAGCAGGTCGGCGATGGGATCAGTCATGCTCATAGTCGATACCTTTGAGTGCACCGATATCCGCTTTCGCGAAAATCTTGCTATTTGGAATGGGCCTGGCGGCCCGTCGTTCTTTGTTCAGCGGGCTAACAGCCCGCTCTACCACTCCCCATTCCACCAGGTTAAGGGCGGGTGAGACGCGGGAGTATACGACAAAAAGAGCCCGACCGGGGTCGGACTCTTCAAGTCGGGGTGAACCTGAACAGGCCCACCCCGTACTGCAGGGACGGATCCCTTACCAGCTGGCCTTGCGCAGGCCCGGCACGTCACCACGCATGGTGGCTTCGCGCAGCTTGTTGCGGCCGAGGCCGAACTTGCTGTACACGCCACGCGGGCGGCCCGACAGTTCGCAACGGTTGCGGTGGCGGCTCGGCGACGAATCGCGCGGCAGCTTCTGCAACTTGATCACGGCCTGTTCCTTCTCTTCGTACGAAGCGGTCGTGCTGGAGATGATCTTCTTCAGCTCTTCACGCTTGCCGGCGTACTTGACGGCCAGCTTCGCACGCTTCAGGTCGCGGTTGACCATGGAGGTCTTTGCCATTTCGGATTCCTCGACGTATCAGTTACGGAACGGGAACTTGAACGCTGCGAGCAGCGCCTTCGCTTCCGCATCGGTCTTGGCGGTGGTGGTGATGGCGATATCCATGCCGCGGATCGCGTCGACAGCGTCGAAGTCGATTTCCGGGAAGATGATCTGTTCCTTCACACCCATGTTGAAGTTGCCGCGACCGTCGAAGGAACGACCCGAGACACCACGGAAGTCGCGCACGCGCGGCAGCGAGATGTTGATCAGGCGATCCAGGAACTCATACATCTTGGCACGACGCAGCGTGGTCTTGCAGCCGATCGGCCAACCATCGCGGATCTTGAACGAAGCCACCGAGACGCGGGACTTGGTCACGATCGGCTTCTGGCCGGAGACCTTGGCCATGTCGGCGACGGCATTTTCCAGGATCTTCTTGTTGGTCGCCGCTTCGCCGACACCCATGTTCAGGGTGACCTTGACCAGGCGGGGAACCTGCATCGGATTGGTGTAGCCGAACTGCTTCATCAGCGCCGGCACCACTTCTTCCTGGTAGAACTTTTCGAGACGGGAACTCATCTTCTCATTCCTCAGGCGTCAAGCGCCTCACCGCTGGAGCGGAACACACGCAGTTTGCGTCCATCCTCCAGCACCTTGAAGCCAACGCGCTCGCCCTTGCCCGAAGCCGGGTTGAGCACATTCACGTTGGAGATATGGATCGACGCTTCACGCTCGACCACGCCGCCGGCAACGCCTGCCTGCGGGTTCGGCTTGGTGTGGCGCTTGACGATGTTCACGTTGGCGACGATCACACGATCGCCGTCGACGCGGACGACTTCGCCCTGCTTGCCCTTGTCCTTGCCGGTGTTGACGACGACCTGGTCGCCCTTCTTGATACGGTTAGCCATGATTATCTCCTGTCGCTCACAGCACTTCGGGAGCGAGCGAGACGATCTTCATGAACTTCTCGGAACGAAGTTCACGGGTCACCGGCCCGAAGATGCGGGTGCCGATCGGCTCTTGCTTGTTGTTGAGCAGGACCGCGGCATTGGTGTCGAAACGGATCAGCGAGCCATCGGCGCGACGCACACCCTTGCGGGTACGCACCACGACGGCGTCGAACACTTCACCCTTCTTGACCTTGCCGCGCGGGATTGCATCCTTCACGGTGACCTTGATGATGTCACCGATGTGTGCGTAGCGACGCTTGGAGCCGCCCAGCACCTTGATGCACATCACTTCCTTGGCACCGGAATTGTCCGCGACCTCGAGGTAGCTCTGCATCTGGATCATGAGTCAGATCTCCTTATTGAGCCGCACGGGTGACAATTTCCACCACGCGCCAGTTCTTGGTCTTGGACATCGGAGCAATTTCGGTCACGCGGACGACATCGCCTTCATTGCAGGCGTTGTCGGCGTCGTGCGCGTGGAGCTTGGTCGAACGACGCAGGTACTTGCCGTACAGCGCGTGCTTGACCTGGCGCTCCACCAACACGGTGACCGTCTTGTCCATCTTGTTGCTGACGACACGGCCTTCGACCGTGCGCAGCTGCTTGTTTTCAGTATTGTCGCTCATCGCGGCCATCCTTACTTGTTGCTGCCGAGCAGGGTCTTGACGCGAGCAATCTCGCGGCGGACCCGGCGGGTTTCGTGAGTCTTCGGCAGCTGCCCGGTGACCTGCTGCATGCGGAGCGAGAACTGCTCCTTACGCAGGTCAACCAAATGGGACTTCAGGTCGTCAGCCGACTTTTCGCGAAGCTGTTTGATATCCATCACATCACCGTCCGGGTCACGAAAGTGGTGGTCACGGAGAGCTTGGCAGCTGCCAGGCGGAACGCCTCGCGTGCCACGTCTTCACCCACACCTTCAATTTCATAGATCATGCGGCCGGGCTGGATCTGGGCTACCCAGTACTCCACGTTGCCCTTACCAGAACCCATTCGGACTTCGATGGGCTTCTTGGTGATCGGCTTGTCGGGGAACACTCGGATCCACATCTTGCCACCGCGCTTGACGTAGCGGCTGATCGAGCGGCGGGCCGCTTCGATCTGGCGCGCGGTCAGCTGACCGTGGGCGGTTGCCTTCAGGCCGTATTCGCCGAAGCTGACAGCGTTGGCGCTCCAGCTCACGCCATCGTTACGGCCCTTGTGTACCTTGCGGTACTTGGTTCGCTTGGGTTGCAACATTGTCGTTACCTCGCTTCACGGGCCGGGCGCTGACGGTCACCGCGGTCACCGCGATCGTTACGATCGTTGCGCGACGGGGTGTCGTCCTGCTTTTCCTGGCCAACCTGGGAGAAATCGAAAACCTCGCCCTTGTAGATCCAGACCTTGATGCCGATGATGCCGTAGGTCGTCTTGGCTTCAGCGAAGCCATAGTCGATGTCGGCACGCAGCGTGTGCAGCGGCACGCGGCCTTCGCGGTACCACTCCGAACGGGCGATTTCAGCACCGTTCAAGCGGCCACCGACGTTGACCTTGATGCCCAGGGCACCGAGGCGCATCGCGTTGCCGACCGAGCGCTTCATTGCACGGCGGAACATGATGCGACGCTCCAGCTGCTGCGCGATCGACTCGGCAACCAGCTGTGCGTCCAGCTCGGGCTTGCGCACTTCGGTGACGTTGATGTGCGCCGGAACGCCCATCATCTCGCTCACTTCCTTGCGCAGCTTCTCGATGTCCTCACCACGCTTGCCGATCACCACGCCCGGACGGGCGGTGTGGATCGTCACGCGGGCGGTCTTCGCCGGACGTTCGATGAGGATCTTGCTGATGCCGGCCTGCGCGAGCTTCTTGCGCAGCATGTCCCGCACCTTCAGGTCGGCTGCCAGATAACCAGCAAACTCGGCCTTGTTGGCGTACCACTTGGAGTTCCAGTCCTTGGAGATGCCGAGGCGGATACCAATCGGATGAACTTTATGACCCATGGTGTTTTCCTTTCCGCTTACTTGCCGGCGCCCACAACCACAGTGATGTGGCTGGTGCGCTTGAGGATGCGGGTGCCGCGGCCTTTCGCCCGCGCCATGAAACGCTTCAGGGTCGGACCTTCATCAACCATGATGGTCTGAACCTTCAGCTCGTCGACGTCGGCGCCCTGGTTGTTCTCGGCATTGGCAATAGCCGACTCCACCACCTTCTTGATCAGGTGGGCAGCCTTCTTGTCCGAGAACTTCAGCAGGTTGACCGCACGCTCGGCCGGCAGGCCGCGCACCTGGTCAGCGACCAGGCGTGCTTTCTGCGCAGAGATGCGCGCGGAGCGCAGGATTGCTTTCGCTTCCATTGTCATCTCTCCTTACTTGCCCGACTTCTTGTCACCACCGTGACCCTTGAAGGTCCGGGTGATGGCAAATTCGCCGAGCTTGTGGCCGACCATGTTCTCGTTGACGAGCACCGGAACGTGGTTCTTACCGTTATGAACGGCGATGGTGATGCCTACCATTTCCGGCAGGATCATCGAACGGCGCGACCAGGTCTTGATCGGCTTCTTGCTACCCGCAGCGGCCTCCACCTTCTTGACGAGGTGGTGATCGACGAACGGGCCCTTCTTGAGTGAACGTGCCATGGTCGATTAGCCCCTACGATCGCGGACGATGAATTGCTGGGTGCGCTTGTTCTTGCGCGTCTTGTAACCCTTGGTCGGAACACCCCACGGGGTGACCGGATGCGGATTACCCTGGCCGGCCTTCGCCTCACCACCACCGTGCGGGTGGTCAACCGGGTTCATGGCAGCACCACGAACGGTCGGGCGGACACCGCGCCAGCGCTTGGCGCCAGCCTTGCCCAGCTTTTCCAGGTTGTGTTCGTCGTTGCCGACTTCACCGATCGTTGCGCGGCACTCGACCGGCACCTTGCGCATTTCACCCGAGCGCAGGCGCAGGGTGGCGAAGACGCCTTCACGAGCGACGAGCTGCACGGCAGCGCCGGCGGCACGCGCGATCTGGGCACCCTTGCCCGGCTTCAGTTCGATGCCGTGGACAGTGGTACCAACCGGGATGTTGCGCAGCGGCAGGGTGTTGCCGGTCTTGATCGGCGCATCCGAACCCGCGATCACCTGGTCACCGGCCTTCAGGCCCTTCGGTGCGATGATGTAGCGGCGCTCGCCGTCGACGTAGCACAGCAGGGCGATATGGGCGGTGCGGTTCGGATCGTATTCGATGCGTTCCACGCGCGCCGGAATGCCTTCCTTGTTGCGCTTGAAGTCAATCAGACGGTAATGCTGCTTGTGACCACCGCCCACGTGACGGGTGGTGATGCGACCGTGGTGGTTACGACCACCGGTATTGCTCTTCGGCTCCAGCAACGCTGCGTGCGGTGCGCCCTTGTGCAGATCGGGCGTAACCACGCGCACGGCCGAACGGCGGCCGGGGGAAGTGGGCTTGAATTTCATCAATGGCATGGGATGTACCTCAGGCCTTGGCCGTTACATCGATGGACTGGCCATCGGCGAGACGCACGTACGCCTTGCGCCAATCGCCGCGGCGGCCGGTGCGGTTACGGAAGGACTTGTTCTTGCCCTTCACGTTCAGCACGTTGACCGCTTCGACCTTGACGTCGAACAACTGCTCTACCGCGGCCTTCACGTCGGCCTTGGTCGCTTCGTTCGAGATCTCGAAGACATACTGGTTGGAATGTTCCTGCAGGCGCGCGGTCTTTTCGGAGACTCGCGGAGCACGCAGCACGCTGAAGATTTTTTCGTTGCTGTTCATGCCAGCCACTCCTCGACCTTCTTGACCGCATCAGCGGTGATGACGACCGTGTCGGCACCGACCAGCGACACCGGATCCAGGCCCTGCACGTCACGCACTTCCACGTAGGGAATGTTGCGGGCCGACAGGTACAGGTGCTCGGTGGCTTCCTCGGTGACGATCAGCGGGCGCTTGCCGACTTCCAGGCCGGCCAGCTTGGCGATCAGAGCCTTCGTGCTGGTCGCTTCGACATCGAAGGACTCCACGATGGTCAGACGGCCCTGGCGGTTCAGCTCGGACAGGATCGCGCACATGGCGGCACGGTACTGCTTGCGGTTGACCTTCTGCTCGAAGCTGCGCGGCTTGGCCGCGAAGGTGACACCGCCGCCGACGAAGATCGGAGCCGTCAGCGCGCCATGACGCGCACCGCCGCCCTTCTGCTTCTTCGACTTCTTGGTGGTACCAGCCACTTCAGAACGAGTCTTCTGTGCCTTGGTGCCGGCGCGACCGGCGTTGCGATAGGCAACGACGACCTGGTGGACCAGATCTTCGCTGAAATCGCGACCGAACACGGCATCGGAGACCGAGACCTTGTTGTTGCTACCCGTGATAACGAGTTCCATCGCCATCTCTCCTTATGCCTTGCTAGCCGGACGCACGATCACGTCACCACCCGCAGCGCCAGGCACGGCGCCACGAATCGCGATCAGACCGCGCTCGACGTCGACCTTGACAACTTCCAGGTTCTGCGTGCTCTGCTGCACGGCACCCATGTGGCCCGACATCTTCTTGCCCGGGAAAACGCGACCCGGGGTCTGGCGCTGGCCCAGCGAACCCGGCGCGCGATGCGACAGCGAGTTACCGTGGGTTGCATCGCCCATACGGAAGTTGTAGCGCTTGATGGTGCCCTGGAAGCCCTTACCCTTGGTGACACCCTGGACGTCGACCTTCTGGCCAACTTCAAAGATGTCCGCCTTGACTTCGCCGCCAACGGCGAAATCGCCGAGCTGCGCGTCTTCAACGCGGAATTCCCACAGGCCACGACCGGCTTCCACCTTCGCCTTGGCGAAGTGGCCGGCTTCCGGCTTGTTGACCAGGGCAGCGCGACGCGCGCCGACGGTCACCTGCACGGCGCTGTAGCCGTCAGCTTCGACGGTCTTGATCTGCGCGATGCGGTTCGGGGTAGCTTCAATCAGGGTCACCGGGATGGCCTGGCCATCTTCGGTGAACACGCGGCTCATGCCAGCCTTGCGGCCCACGAAGCCCAACGAATATTTCTTCGTCATGGTCGTAGTCCTCAGGTCAGCTTGATCTGAACGTCGACGCCGGCAGCCAGTTCGAGCTTCATCAGCGCGTCCACGGTCTTGTCGTTGGGGTCGACGATGTCGAGCACGCGCTTGTGCGTGCGGGTCTCGTACTGGTCACGCGCGTCCTTGTCGACGTGCGGCGAGACGAGAATGGTGTAACGCTCGATCTTGGTCGGCAGCGGGATCGGGCCACGCACTTGCGCGCCGGTCCGCTTTGCCGTTTCAACGATCTCGCTGGCCGAACGGTCGATCAAACGATGATCGAACGCCTTCAACCGAATCCGGATCTTTTGGTCCGCCATGGCGGTAGGTTCCTTCGTTAAAAGAGCGACGGACAAGGCCTCTGGGTTGCCTTGTCCCATGAATATCCTGAATGCGGACGCCGCACATTCCTGCGCGGCGACAAGATCTTTCCATAGACCTCAAAAATCGAGGCAGACCGGTCTCCCGATCTGCCCAGACAAAAAGTATAGCGCGCATACAACGCGGCGGTCAACAGGGGGTCCTGTTGACACTGCCTGAATGGCGCGACCCTTCCTGGTCTGGGGAACACGAGGTGCGTCCTGCGCCTCTTTTCCCGTTTGTGTTGCAACCCCGATGCCCTACCCAGGCAACATCGGGGCGCAGAGTCTAGCAGATTACTTGATGATCTTGGAGACCACGCCGGCGCCGACGGTACGGCCGCCTTCACGAATCGCGAAGCGCAGGCCTTCGTCCATGGCGACCGGGTTGATCAGGGTCACGACCATCTTCACGTTGTCACCCGGCATCACCATCTCGACGCCTTCCGGCAGCTTGGCGGCGCCAGTGATGTCGGTGGTACGGAAGTAGAACTGCGGGCGGTAGCCGTTGAAGAACGGGGTGTGACGGCCGCCTTCGTCCTTCGACAGCACGTAGACTTCGCCTTCGAACTCGGTGTGCGGCTTGATCGAACCCGGCTTGCACAGCACCTGGCCGCGCTGGACGTCGTCACGCTTGGTGCCGCGCAGCAGCAGACCGGCGTTGTCGCCTGCCTGGCCCTGGTCCAGCAGCTTGCGGAACATTTCCACGCCGGTCACGGTGGTCTTCTGGGTGTCGCGGATACCGACGATTTCGATTTCTTCGCCGACCTTGATCACGCCGCGCTC